>JAJZCO010000073.1 GCA_021846095.1 bacterium
GCAACTAGTCAATATATTAGTGAAATGGCTCAAGCGGTTAATACTTTATTAGAACGAGGTTATGCCTATAGATTAGAAAAAGACATTTATTTTTCAGTAAATAAATTAAAAAGTTTTGGCAGTTTCAGTGATTTGAACTTAAAATTACAGCAAAAATTCATGACGATGCGAGGTGGTGATACTGATCGAGTCGGTAAAAGTAATCCATTGGATTTTTTGTTATGGCGAGGAATCGATGATCCAACCGATGAAGCGGCCTGGGATGAGATTGTTGGTCATGGTCGACCAGGCTGGCATATTGAATGTAGCGTTATGTCTCAGTCGATTTTGGGCAATCCATTTGACTTACATGGCGGTGGGAGCGATCTTATTTTTCCTCATCATGAATGTGAAATTGCTCAAAGTTATGGTTTAGGTCAAACTGAGTTAGCAAAATATTGGATGCATGTCTCCCCTCTTTTATATCTTGGCGAAAAAATGAGTAAATCCTTAGGCAACTTAGTTTTTGCCGGAGATTTATTAGAAAAATATCCTCCAGCCGTCATCAGGTTAGGTCTAATGGATTATCATTATACTAATGGTGGCGAGTGGCACCCTCAGATACTTGATGTTTATCAAGGTTTATTTAATCGACTGAGACAGCTCGGTAATCAAATTGATACTAAATCCGCTAGTTTATTGTTAAACCGTTTAAGAGCCGCTATAGACAATAATATCGATAATCATGATCTGATGCATGCCTTGGATGACGCGATTAAGGTTAAACAATCTAATTTACAAAATTCGGGTCAAGAAATATTTAAAAATGCTATGTGGTTAATTGGATTAGATTTGTCATAAATGTTTGGCTATTTTATTATCTACAGTTGTTTTTCAGTCAGATAAGAATATAATCTTTAAAGAACCTAACATAAACTGTATTTATATAAAATTATTTAAAAAAAGAATGAACAATGAGTAATGTTATTAAAACTAGTGGTTTAACAAAAATTTATGGTAAAAAATCTAGTGCTTTTACGGCCCTAAATAATATAAATTTAAGTATTATTCAAGGTGAATCAGTTGCTATAATCGGGAAAAGTGGATCCGGTAAAAGCACACTAATGCATTTGTTAGCTTTACTTGATAGCCCGACAAACGGAAAGATAGTGATTAATAATGTTGATAGTCATAAATTGTCGGTTAAAAAAATGGATGTTTTGAGAAATGAAAATTTTGGATTTGTTTTTCAACAATTTTTTTTAAATCCTCATGAGACGGTACTAGATAATGTAGTTTTACCATTAAAAATAGCCGGTGTCTCTAGAAGTGAACGTCATAAACGAGGTTTAGAGGTTTTAGATGCGGTTGATTTATCGGAGAAAAGTAAAGATAAAGCCGTCAATTTGAGTGGTGGACAAAAACAGAGAGTTTGTATTGCCAGAGCATTAATTAATAATCCGACTGTTATATTTGCTGACGAACCAACTGGAAACTTAGATTCTATAACCGGTCAGAAGGTGGAAGATTTATTGTTTAAGCTTAATAAAGATAAAAATATTACACTTATAATTGTGACGCATGATGATGAATTAGCTAGTAGATGTCGTCGTCAAATTCATATTAAAGACGGTAATTTAGAAAAGGAAATTTAGAGTCATGAAATTATCAGACTTGTTATTAATGGCCAATGCTAGTTTGTTTAGAAATAAAGCCCGAACCTTTTTAACGGTTGTGGCTATTTTTATAGGAGCTACGACTCTGAGTTTAACTAATGGTATTGGTTCGGGTCTTAAAGCATATTTAAATCGTCAATTAGGTAATTTAGGTAATTCGCATTCGTTAGTCATTACCGCCAACGTTAAATCGGCTACCGGCTTTAATAGTTCAGGTCTAGCCCCTTATAATCCTAATCAAACTAAACTTATCTCTGGTCGAGGTGGTGGTCCAAATGGCACCGATACTATTATTGCCTTAACCTCAGTGGATATCAACAAGATAGCTAAGATACCGGGCGTGGTATCAGTTCAGCCTATTTATAGTCTGGCCCCAAATTATATCGCTCTGGCTACTAATCCGGCTAAAAAATATCAATTCAGTATTAGCCAAATATTTGGTAATGCATCACTCGATATGGCGAGTGGTAATAATGTCTCCAATAGTTCTTCATTAAACGAAATTACTATTCCGACTTCATATGTTAGCTCCTTAGGTTTTTCTAATAATAATCAGGCTCTGAATCAGATGGTAATAATTGGTCTGACTAATGCTTTGAACCAATCCAGTGTTTTTTCGGCTAAGATTGTTGGAGTTCAACAAAAGACATTGGTTGGATCGGCTCAAGCCTACGGTAATAATGCCTTGATTGATCAACTTGATGGGTTTCAATCCGAAGGTTTACCAGTTAGTCAAAAAGGTGTTTATCCAAGTTTGATGGCTATTTATAACACTAATTTAACGACTCAAGAGCTCAATAATTTACAAGCGACCTTAAAAAAGGATGGCTATACTGGACAGACTATTCAAAATCGAGTTAGTACCGTATTTACGATTATCAATGCTGTAACAGATGTTTTAGATTTCTTCGCAGTAATTACTTTAGTGGCTGCTTCATTTGGCATTATCAATACTTTATTTATGTCGGTATCAGAGAGAACTCGTGAGATAGGTCTAATGAAAGCTTTAGGAATGAGTAAGGCTAAAATATTTACCTTGTTTAGTTTGGAAGCCGTTTTAATTGGTTTTTGGGGTAGCGTATTAGGAATTGCGTTTGCTAATTTAATCGGTAGAATTGTCAATAGCATAACATCAAAAGGATTTTTAAAAGATTTTCCTGGGTTGCAGATCTTATCTTTTCCGGGTATCAATTCAACGATCATTATTGTCGTAATAATTGTAGTGGCCTTCTTAGCCGGTACCTTACCAGCTCGTCGAGCTTCTCGTAAAGATCCTATAGAGGCTTTACGCTATGAGTAAGGAATTTTTTATTAGATATAATAAAGGAGAATTAAAGTGAAAATATGGATATTAGGTGGTGATGGATTTTGTGGCTGGCCTACAGCGTTACATCTTTCTGATCAAGGTCACGATATTATGATATTGGATAATTTAATACGTCGGCAGACGGACGTCTTATTAGAAGTTTCATCTTTAACGCCAATTACTGCTATCTCGACTAGGATATCTGTCTGGCAAAAAATATCAGGTAAAAAAATTAAGTTTCAAAATATTAATTTAGCTACTGATTACCATCTATTACTTGAACTGTTAAAATCAGAAAAACCAGATGTTATTGTTCATTTTGCTGAACAGAGATCAGCTCCCTATTCTATGAAATCGTCGGATACAAAACGTTATACGGTCGATAATAATATTAGAGTAACCCATAATTTATTGGTAGCTTTAGTTGAGAGTAAAGTTGATGCTCATA
>JAJZCO010000074.1 GCA_021846095.1 bacterium
GACGCTGAGATATTTGATCCGCCAATCATAAAACTTTTACAAATTGAATTAGTGGTAGTTAAAGCATTAATAGGTAATGGATACCCTTGTTGACTAACTATTGGAATTCTGACCTCAGTACGTTGTGATAAGTTTTGGGCTAGGCCAGTTGAATCTATTAGTAATTGAGCACCACTAAAGGTGATTGAACCAACAGAACTGATAGTTAAATTGGGTATATTTGAATAGATACTACTGAGGCGAATATAACCGGATTGAAAAGTAGATGGGAATAAAAATGTTGCTTGACAATTGGTATTATCACATTTAGCCGATAAAATATATGGAGTACCTGATGCCGATGCCGGAAAGTTTAAATTTAAGGTATTATTTGGTGCCGATAAAGCCGATGGTATGACCGGGACTATAAAGACTGTATTTGTATCATTGTTTAATAAATTAGCACTATTTGAATTATTAAAATCGGAACTGTTATATTGATAAAGATCGACCCGTAAAATAGCATATGGACAAGTCCAGGCGGTAGGAAAAACGTTCATCGAAGCTGTCGTTGGACAATTAGTAAATAAATTGGCGGAAGAATTTTTTGTCCAAGAGAGATTTAGTTGATGAATTGGACTGGAAGGATTAATTGGTAAAACAGTTGATTGATTGCTAACTATATTAGTCTCAATATTTGGTAAATTTTCATTGACGAGTAAGCAGTTAAAAGAAACCGCGGAAGCACTATTAATTTTATTATTAATACCAGTATTAACAATAAAACTATTACACTGAGTGCTATCACTTGGTTTCGGTATGTATCCTTGCTTAATGGCGGTAATCGCATCATTAATACCAGTCTCAGAGGCATAAAAAGCTTGATTTTGAAGCTGATTATTAGTTGTCATAGTTTGATCATGACGAGTTACAGCACTGACGCCAATCACAATTACACTAATCACAATTATCATAATTAAGACTATGATAATTGATGCTATTCCCGATTGGTTGAATGTATATTTTTTTAACATATTTTAATTTATCCTCATAGCTAATGTAGCGTGAAGAGTGGATACGTAACAGAATTGAGATATGGGTGTCGGCTTACAGCCGATACTGGAAGCATATTGTATGTACTCACTATCTGTTAAATTGCCAGCAGTAGAACTACAACCACCAGAATAGCTAGGAATAATTTTGGGTGAGCACAACAAACTATTGCCAATACCACTACTTACGTTACCGGTGTATGCTATTCCAATCGCTATATTATATAAGTTATTGCTTAATGTGGACATATTAAAATAAACCGGTCTAAGATTATTACCGAGTAATTGTTTACCGTTTAATGCTGAAATCGATGACGGGCTAAGACACGTATTTTGAGGGATTGGATACTGAATTATTCCGGACGTATTTGTAGTTGAAGACCCTTGGAAAATGGGTCGATTGATATAAAAGACATATTCATCAGAACTGGTGCATAAATAACCAACTGGGTTAGTGATTGATGGTAAAGTATAGCTTGGATCTTGGAGACTAAATTTGATAGATTGATTTATGTTATTCATAACTGAAATTAAATTATTCTGAGTATTGATTGTCGTTAGACTTTGATAGTATTTTGTTAGAAAGAAGTTAACACTAAAAGTAATTATGACCAGAATAACTGAAAATGTAGCTGTTGCAATCATCAGTTCAATAATAGTAAATCCTTTTCGATTGGTTTTACAAGTGTAGAATATTTTTTTGATCATAGTTTATTGGTTAGAGTAATACATGATTATTTGATCTATTGGATTAGACGTTCCGAGCAGGCTATACCATTTAATACTTAATTGATAGGTATAATAACTGTAACTATTACTAGGTGATAGGTGAACAATGTTTTGAACTGAATTTATTGTAACAGAGTAGTTTGGTTGCTGATTAGTACTTGCTACTGTTCCACTAGAGTTAAATATACAATTATTAGTACCTACTGGACCGGTATTATTAACTAAATTAATACCATTAAAACATTGGTCGTTAACTGGTCTATTAATGCCAGATTCTCTTAATGATTCAATCTGACTCGATAGAATATAAGTTGCTTCGGAGTGTTCTTGAGTGTCTTCAAGCAATAAAATATTTCGGTTAATGGTTACATAAGCACCAACTAAAATAAAACTGATTATAGTCAGAGCAATAAGGACTTCGATGATTGTATCTCCTTTTTGATGAAGTTTCGTGTGATACTTTAGCATGTTGAGTTGTTATATAGTTTTAGGCTAAGTTTTGGAATTAAATTATTGTCAATAGTTATTAACCCGGAACCGTTAGTATTACTGCCGTTCGATAAACAAATATATAGTTGGCTACTGTATCCGATATTACCAGATATATTTCCAGAGCTACTATTTTTAACATAAAAAGCGGTTAAGGGTTGAGAACTAACGGTGTTGACGGATGAATTAGAGCCGTCCATAATATTTTGATTGCTATCAGCAGATAAAAAAACCAGTTCATTAAGAGAGGTAGCACTAGAACAAGGTATGGTAGTAGCAATACAATAAAAAATTAATTGATTTTTGAGATTATTGGATTGATCAGTTTGATTGACTATTAAAGGATAAGCTTGAATGATGTTAGCACTATTAACTTGAAAATAGTTTTGATTACCGACAACCGAGTATGTATTGTAACTAGTTTTGCCGACATTAAATTTAACGGCTTGACCTAAAAAAATGCAACCAGTATTAGTGCCGTATGACGAACTGACGGGCGTAATTTGAGGAGTGGTTTCATATCCAGCTTGGCAAGAAAAAATTTGTCTGGTGGGATGATAACCCTCAGTCGAATTATTAATAATCTGTTGTAATTGGATTTTAAAATTAGTAATTGAAATTTGAAAATCTGTTTTGTTTATTTTCCCATAAACTAAGTTATAAGCTGACAAGGCTAGAATAGCTGAAATTGCAACTACGATCATCGTTTCTATAATAGTAAAACCTTTTTGCGACATTTAAATCTTATATTTTTAGTTTTTTATAATTTAAGTAAGCGTAATTAGTTTATATCTTATTTTAGCATAACCGGGAATTTTTTTAGGATTTAGGATTGAAAATATTATCTATCACGTTTGTTAAACTAATGATCACTGAATTTAACTGGGCGTGGATAATTAGTGGAATAAAATTAATTATGTTATGCTCTAGATAAGCGAGTTGTTATATAACCACTCCGTTGTCGTAATTAATCTTTTAAGGCTTAACTATTATCTCGGTTTGAAGATATTAAACGCGAGTGATATTAAATTAAAAGAAGGAATAATTAAAATGGCAACGAAATTATATGTAGGCGGTTTAGCTTATAGTGTTACTGAACAGGAATTAGAAACATTATTTGCTGAATATGGTAAAGTAATCTCAGTAGCAGTT
>JAJZCO010000005.1 GCA_021846095.1 bacterium
TAATTAAATTTAATCTATCAAGATAATTAATTTTAGAATTATTTAACATTTTATTAAGTTCACTATCTAATTGTCCATTAATAATTCTTTGATCATTAATTAAACCTATAAGTTTTAAATAATCTTCGTTAGAAAATTTAGGTATTAATGTTAATCTAATTAAATTGCGACTATACTTGAGATTTTTATTAGTCTTATCTTCTCGCCAAATTAATTTATTATCTAGAGCATATTTAATAATATTTTGTTTGGTATAACCAAGTAATGGACGTTTGATCTCATTAGTTTCCGCCAAGGCAGTCAGGCCTTTTCTACCAGTACCACGTAAAACATTAAAGATAGCTGTCTCAACAACATCACCTAAATGATGGGCTGTTATGATTGAATCTGCTTGATATTGCTTCATAACAGATTTTAAATAATCATATCTAAGCTGTCTGGCATAATCTTCACTAGTAGTTTCATCTAAATCAACTCTGCGATATTCAAACGGCAATAAATATTGTTGGGCTGTTTTTGACACCAATAAACGATCCTGGATCGAATCATCCCTAATACCATGGTCAAAATGAGCTACTACAAATAAATATTTTTCCGATTGATAATTAGAATTTAAAAGATATTTTTTAACTACCAGATCCAATAAAACCATTGAATCAACACCACCACTAATAGCCAGAATATATTTCCCAGGGTTAAGTTTAATATCCATAGTTGTATAATAATTGTATATGAAACATCTATATTTTGTACGTCATGGTCTTAGTATTATGAATGAAAAAGGTATTTTTTCTGGGATAACCGAAACAGATCTAAGTGATCAAGGCATTATTCAGGCCACAAAAGTTGGACAAAAACTAACTAGTTACCAAATTAATTATATAATTTCTTCACCGATGAGACGCACGAAACAGACTGCCGAGATAATAGCTCAACAAATTAATTTTCCGGTTAGTAAAATTGTCTACAACAAACTACTGATTGAACGAAATTACGGACCATTGGAAGGAAAAAATTATATCCCAAATTTAATTAATCATAAAGGCGTAGAAACAACCGAAGACATTTTGATGCGAGCCGAAAAAGCTTGGGAATTACTAAAATCAATTCCGGACGATAATATCCTTGTAGTTGGTCACGGTGCTATTGGTCGAGCTTTAAGACATATTATTGATCCAAAAATATCATTTGACAATTCAACCAAATTTAATAACGCTCAAATAGTCCAACTAGTCTAAAACCTTATGATATATTTTATAAGATGATACTTCTCATATTAATTATTGTTGCTACCGTTATATACAGCTTATTTAATGTTTTTGTATCTAAAGCAAGTGGTCAAATTAATTCTAGTATTAGTGCTTTCATCTTTAATGGTATTGGAGCGTTAATCCCTTTAACCATTTACTTTTTATTAAAAAATAGTAGAAAAGCTAGTCTACTACCAACCACCAAAATAGGCGTGACATATTCCCTACTGGCCGGTGTAACAATTGGTATTTTTTCTATTATTTTTATTAGAATATTTCAAAAAGGTGATTTAACTTATATAGTACCTATCATATCTGGCGGAACCATTATTATGACTTCTTTAATTGGCATCATATTATTTAAGGAATCAGTTTCTTTACTCCAAATTGTTGGCATTATTTTAGCTACCATCGGGATAGTCATTATAGCCGTTGCAAATATTTATAAATTAAATATTTGATAACCAATCAGTTAAAAACATGCTATATTTATATTTATCATATCTGGCGACGTAGCTCAGTTGGTTAGAGCACAGGACTCATAAGCCTGGGGTCAGTGGTTCAAGTCCACTCGTCGCTACCATGAGCACATGATATTAAGTAACTTATTTTAATATCATTAAATGATACAATTTCTGCTGAACCTGAAGTCATAAATATTAGTTTTCCAATCTTGTTTGTTGTTTTTTAGATAATTTTAGAAAATCTTGTTTTTTTACTTAATGGTAATCTAATTTTCTTAAATATATAGAAAATCAACTCACGCCTACCACATAATTGACACGTTTAGTAACATTTGGTACCATATAGTCATGTCTAATAATATTCTACCCAACATTGTCTATACTCCCGAACAGGTTGCTACCATGCTACAACTCTCTAAAAATACGGTCTACGACCTAATCAATAAAGGAGAACTAGTTGCTAAACGGTTTGGTAGAGTATATAGAATACCCTCAAGCTCTCTTAATTTTATGTTTACTGGTCTTGATACCGATTTATATACTGCTGAACTATTAGACACAGCCTCTCTAGCCCAAGTACACAAAGAGCTTTCGATAGTCCGTTCTGAATCGTAATTATGACTATGAAATTAATACGAGTGTTTGTCGATTCGGATGTTGTGATCGCTTCTTTGATGTCAACGACTGGCGCCGCTGACATGTTGTTACATAATACTGAAGGAATTGAGTTATACGTATCTAACTTCTCTGTTGAGGAACTTGAAAGAGTTGTCAGCCGACTTAAACTCGACCAGGAAAAGTTACACAAATTACTTAATACCCGATTTTCCTTTGTAAAAATTAATCAACCCCTTAAAAAAATACGGGAAGAATTTGCTGACTATATACGAGATATTAACGATGCTCATATAGTTGCTGGAGCCAAAGAGGCAAAAGTCACTTATATCGTAACTTATAATATCCGTCATTTTGAAACTAATAAATTAAGTCAAGATTTTCAAATTATTCTCTTAACACCTGGCTTATTTTTACAATATCTTCGTAGTTTATAGTTTTTATTGACTACTCAATGTCTGTTTTAATATCTGTCTAATACCTTTAGTTGACGTTGCTGAATCATATTATTATGTTTAGCTTGTTTTTTAATCTTTCAAACTAAATAATAAAGACCACTCAAAGTGGCCTTTATTAAATCATTTAGAATAATGAATTAAATTCTGGATAAAATTCGATCTATTCTCAAGATATCTTGATTTGAAGTTTTTTCAAACTCAAAATTCAATCCTTTATTTTTCATTTACTCTCCTTTATTTTTTTATTTTTGTTTGTGATCGCTAATGCTTATATTATACAATTTTTTTATTTTATGTCAATATATGTATTAGTATCAATATTTTAAATATAAATCGCTAATCAATTAAACGCAAGCTTAATTATCGTATGATGTAATTTCTACGTTTTTTTTATTTTTATAAAAGATTACAATTGCCCAAACTAACAAAAATATGATCACTAAAATATAAAGCCAATTAAAATGAAAACTAACATTTTTCTGTTTGGTATTATTGATGGCGCTTGATGAACTTGAGCTAGAAACATTCGGTGCCAATACTACATTATTTGGACTATCTAACAAGTTCGTAGAATTGCTAGATTGAAGTGGTGAACTAGCTGGCGTAAGGTTATTAGAACCATTTTGTGGACTATTGGTACTATTTAATAAAAGACTATTCGAATTATTTTGAGATAAATTATTTTCCATATAAATACTATTATAACTGACGGATTACATTTCTGCGTTAAGGATGTGATAAAATTTCTCGCCAAGATAAAATAGTGTAACCAGAAGTCAAAGGAAAGTCTGGAGGAGGAGAATACATCAAATTATAGTCATATTGAGTCGTATCATTTTCAAATCCTGATACATAACCACCAGTAGTGGCATCATAAGCTGCATTACCACATTGAGAACTACCATCTAGCCATGACCAAGTCCAAGTTTGTCTAGTGGCTACCGAACCATAAAACAAAAATTGTTGATTAGCCCCAGTCCATCCAGTTGTACATATATTGGGATTAGACTGATAAGTATCAGGAAACCAAACATTACCGTTTTCAGCCAATAAGGCCCCGTCTACTTCGAAATTAATCGGACTTACTGTATTAGCCGGTGGAGCATAAGGTGCAATTATAATATTATTTTGAGCAATTAGACCAATGGCGTCAGCGCCATTTTTAGTACTATAAAGTAATGGTCCAGCAATAGTAATATTTGAGTATGAATTACTACTACTAGAAGACAAACGACCAGCCGCAATAGTAACTCTTCCATGAAAATCAGGGTTAGATAATACCCAAACATTATCTTCAACATAAATTACACCATTACTCGGTATCGGTGTTTCGGTTGATATTAATTGAGTCGACAAAGCGGTCTGATAAGTCGGCGCCATATCATTAACACTATTAACTCGATATAGGTTATAGGTATTATCTGGATTCAATTCAATCAAATATCCCTTAGTTTGACTAGCACTAGTGTTACTTCGAGCAATATAAGATTGAGTAGAATTATTGGGCGTCTGAGAACAAGCATTGGATGAACCATTCAAACTAGAAGTGGTCGAACTTGAACTAAAAGCTAATTTTTTTAGAGTACATAGGTAAGAAGAAACTTGATTAAAATCGATTGTTGGTACCGGATATAACCAATCATTTTTTGATCTTGTACTACAGTTAATTGGCGTCGTAACCGATGCGCTACACCATACTCCAGGATGAGGATTACCATCTCCACCAACTTGATAGGACGGTGTATAAACGCTTTTAGCACTAGAGACAGTCGAGGTATTGGGTCCATCCATTCTAATGCCTTGATTAGAATCAACTGGACCATTAGCTGTTTCGGTATTGCCAAACCAAAGAGCCGAATCAGACACTACACCAAAACTGGCAAAAGATGGAATACCAAGTTGAGCTTGAACAGTTTTAGTAATTGGAGAGTTAAGAACTTGACCAATCGACCGAACGGTTACAACAGTAGAATTATTAGTTGGTGGTTGAATATATAAGGTATACGTTCCTTCATCGACTCCGTTTAAATCAACATATTGATGAACATATGGTCCATAACCATATGGAGTGAGCGTATTGCCAGTTGTATGACCATCGGTATAATCAGTTGAATTATGGTTCAAATGCCATAGATAATAATTAATACCCGCTTCAGCAATATTAAAAGCTTCTTGTGATTTTATAGAATTACCAATTACCATAAAGTTTGTTAAAGTCACTTCTGTCACCGCTGCCCCAATGATAGAAAAAGCAACAATAACTGATATTAAACCTGGTAACATTGTTAATATCCTTTCTTTCTACTTATGGTATATCTATTAATCATATAGCAGTTTTTCTGTTACGTAAATTTACAAAAAGATTAATAGATTGCACCTGATTATTAGAAGAATTGGCTATTGGTTCATCTAAATTAATACCGATATTAATAATAGATTGCTCATTACTAACCGGAGGCGTCAAAATATCACCATTCAAATCATAATAGGTGAACAAACTATTACCAGGAGCATTATAATAGTTGGATATAATAGTGTATATTTGGGTTTCAGAAGTAATTGGTGTACCAATTGGCGGATTAGAAGTCATTGGCGTCACAGAAGCTAATAATTGAGTCCCAGAACTATTCAAATAATAGTTAACTAACGAAACATAGTTATCGACTGGAGAAAAATAGGCATAAACACTCAGCTGATTTGGTCCGTCCGATACTATATCTGTGGTTCCTCTTAAAACATCAGCAATGCGTTGTGATTCAGCTTGTAACTCAGTTAAATTCATACTATTTTGTTGTTGATTTAAAAATAGAATTAAATTATTGTCAAAAAACTCAGCAAAAGTAGCATATAAAACTCCGACTACGACAATTACCACTAACAATTCGATAAGAGTAAAACCATTGCGATTTAAATTTGGTATCTTATGGTGAGACAATTAAGCCTCCTAATAACGGTGCAGTTGGTAAATTAAAAGTATAACCATTAGCAATAATCTGAAGTTGGGTGTTGCCTGATATAGCAGTAGAAAGGTCAACTGTACAATTTAAATTAATCCCGGCCGATGTACCAGTACAACTTGAAGTATAAGTTATTCCATTTTGAATAAAATTGACAGTTGTAGAACATTTATTTGCGGCCGGATCACAAGGCAAATTAGCTCCTGTGATTGAAAAACTAAAACTATTTAATGTGCCACTACTAATACTTGCCGTTGATGGAGATAAAGTAAAAATCCGAGGAAAACTAGCATTCGTTGTTAACATTAGTCTTACTTTTTGCAAATAATCATTGCCATTATAAGGAAATGTAACAGTTGGTGGGCTAGAACTGGAATCAATTGGTACATTAATTGGATTAAAAGAGTTATTGCCACCATATGGAACAGCCGCAGCTAAATAATAAGTAGTTCCAGAGACACTACAACCAGTTGATCCGGTATCACCACAGAAAATATAACTGCCAGGTACCAAATTAGTCATACCAAATAAACCATTACTATCAGTAATTGGAGAAACATTAGGTGATGTTTGAGAATCATAATAATAAGAGGTATCAGAGGTTGAGGTATATTTCTTATAACCACCTTTGACATAAATCTGAGCGTTGGGTAGTGGATTACCTGACGTATCAGTTGTTTCTAAAATCAAACTGTACTGCCCTTCTGGTTTTAAGGTTAAAGTCACATATGATGAATTTTGAGCCAATAAGTCTTGATTAGCATAAACTGCCACCAAACTAGATGTAGATGGGATTGTGAACAAAGACGAAGAACCAGCATATGAAGCACTGACCACATAATCATAATTAGAATCTGGTGTTAAACCATAAAAAATAGCCATACCATTTTGGTCGGTCGTATTATTGACATTAATAGCTGGTGAAACAACTGTATTAGCGACATTAACTTCAGCTCCGACGACTGGATTACCGCTTTGATCGATAACCCTAACAAAAATTGCTCCGGTATTACTTGGAGTCTCGGCTATTAATGAGGCAATCTGGGTATCCAAGGCCGCTAACTGTAAACCAGAATTGTCGGTAACAACAACTCGAACGTCTTTATAGTCCTCTGGATTAGAATCAACCGGCGCACCGCTAGGAGGTGGGTAATTACGACAATATTGTTTTTCCAGAGCTAGTGTTGGATAACTGCCACAACCATCATAAGCATCGTCAACATAATTAATTGATGTAGTAATAGTATAGCTATGATTGTTCTCTGTTTTATAAATAACTGCCGGTATAGTAACTGGAGCAGGAATCGGACCTCCAGTAACAGCTAAATTATTATACGGTAGCGATTGTAAATACTCCATCTGATTAGTAGCCAGGCTTAAAGCAACAGCTTGTCTTTGAGCCACTATACTACTATGAAGAACCGAGACATAAAGATCAAAAAAAGTAATACCAATAATCATTAATACGACTAAACTTAAAAGTAATTCAACTAAAGTAAAACCCTCATCATTTTTTATCACGATTACTCTATTATAAAAAAGCATGAGGGTTTTTACCACTAAAAACTACCATTCGTTTTGTAAAATCAACTAAGTAACAACTTTAAAACTAAATTACTTCTTTGATTTGGTGCTAATTGAAATTGTCTTTGGTTTAGGTAGCTCTTTATAAGGAACGCTAACCGTTAATAAACCTTGATTAAATTCAGCATTAATTTCATTTAAATCGACGTTTTTTGGTAATGATAAACGTCTAAAATAATGGGTAGCACTTTCTTTATGTAAGTACTTTTTATTGTTAGTTGATTTTTCACTATGTTCAGCGTTAATCTCTAAATTACCTTCATTTTGAGATATGCTTATTTCTTCTAACTTAAAATGGGGTAAATGAACCTCTACGGTAATTGATTTATCGTCATCATAAATATCTGTTACCGGTGCTGAAATATCTTGACCTATTAAATCATTGAATGAATCAGAAAATAAATCATTCATCTGATTGTGTAGATTATTAATATCAGCAAATGGATTCCATCTTACTATTGCCATGATAAAACCTCCTTTTATTACTTATTTAGTGGATAATACCACCTATTAACTATAAAAAACTAGCACTCTAATGTCAAGAGTGCCAGTTGTAGTATTTTTTTCCACAATTAATCATACTAACTGAATTAGTAATTTTTTTATTAAATTAACTAGTTTTTTAGAATGAACATAACACCGGTCATTCCAAAGTAAGTGGATATTTAAACTTTAATCGTCAACGAAAGCAAATTTTAAATGAGCCATACAATAGACATTGTTTAGTAGTAAATAATTTAATAAAAGAAAGTCAGATATAATAAAAGCCGTAATGCGAACTATTTTTTATGATAGAGACTAGATAATCACTTTGCTCTAAATTTTATCCAAGATATAATTTAACTATGAATACTGTCTATTTTGCCACTGGAAATAAAGATAAATTACTTATCTCTCAGACTATCTGCGCTAAATTTAATATTAAAGTCGAGCAGGTGGTTGTTAAGATTGATGAAATTCAAGGTGAAAACTCGGTCCTTATTGCTCAGGATAAAGCTCGTCGAGCGTATGAAGGTTCATCTAAACCAATAGTGATAAGTGATGACTCGTGGGAAATTATCGCACTGAATGGTTTTCCTGGAGCATATATGAAATCAATTAATGAGTGGTTTAAACCACAAGACTTCATAAGATTAATGAGTAACATAGAAGATAGACGGATTATCTTGCATCAGTTTTTAGTATTTTACGATGGAAACATTATGAAGATTTTTAAAAACAAAATACACGGAAAAATCACCAATCAGCCCCGAGGTGAAAACATTCAGACTCCCAGTATGACCGTTACTGAACTTGAGTTTGATAATGGAAAAACTATGGCTGAAGTCTTTGAATTAGGTGAAAAAGTTGTGGCCAAACGCTATCTAACTCATCGCGATGTCTGGCATAAATTTTCAGAATGGTACTGTAACCAAAATAAAATTTAATCTAAATAAATTTTTAATCTTGAAAAAGGCTGATATACCGACCGAGTATCATAGTCTGTCGCTTAAAATCAGGGATAAATAAAATATTTTTTAAAAAACCATTGTATAAAACCTAACAGCTCTATTTACCTAACTAAAATTTGACCAAATCTTAATAATAATTTACAGCTCTTACATCGGTCTATCTATTAAATCAAAATCATATACTGTATTTGAAGAATTTTGATATTTTACTTAATTACCACTCAAATCTTATACAGCTATTTCAGTCTAATAATAGTGGAAAATTATTAATAATGTTCTTAGAAAATATTAATTTTTTTGTTATACTAATGACATGGCAACGTTAAGTATTTCACTAGACGAAAAACTGAAAAAAGAGATCGAAAGATTCTCTAAAGAAGACGGTGTTTCTAAGAGTGTCATTGTACGCAGGCTATTAGAACAAGCCACTTGGGAAAGAACCTGGAAAGAAATGTCAGCCCAACTACGTAAAAAACTAGATGAGCTCAATCTTACCAACGTTGACGATATAGAAAAATATTTAGGATGAACCCTATCCGAGTAGTCCTTGATACCAACGTATATATTGCTGCCGCTTTAAATCCGCAAAGCATTATCTACAAGATCATCGAAGATTCAGCTGCACAATACTTAGGTACTTATTTCACTTCTCCAGAAATATTACAAGAGTTGCAAAATAAGCTCGAAGATAAGTTTAGATTTCCTAGAGCTACAGTTGTTCGCTGGCTAAATCGTATAGAAGAAGCTGTGACGGTTGTGAGACCTTTGCAAAAGATAAACGTACTATCAGAACACGATCCAGATGATAATAAAATTTTGGAATGCGCCTTGGAAGCAAAGGCCGATCTAATCATCACGGCCGACCTAGACCTGCTGTCGCTTAAAAAATTTAATAACATAAAAATTATGCATACATCTACGATAAAATACTTATTCCCTCAACTGAACGACAAATAAACGCATAATCCCTACTGTCAACCTCCCCAAATTCTAGACACCTTGTCTCTACTAAATTAAACTAGCAGCATAAGCTGTCGGGCTCATTCTTAAGGCTGTATGGATCCGTTTATGGTCGTAATAATAGATGGTTAGAGCTACTCCTTCATATGGCTTCCACCATACTCGCCAGACTACAATCCCCAAAAGCATGTTTGGAAAGTTGCTAAACAAGCTGTAAAGAACAACATAACAGCAACATTCAATGAACTTAAAAATATATTCGAGAATGCTATTTCAGACAAAACCTTTGATTACCAAATCCAGCGAGTTTGTTTTGCGGGGGTTATAACAGACTTTTCTGGTTATAATTAAATCATAAGCAAAGTACTCTCTATCGGTGATATTCATATAATCGGATTATTGAACGGGGTCCTAAAATTATGACATAATGGGTATCAAATTTAATTTCTAATCTCTGTTAGTAAAATCTTAGACAATGCTTTAATGCTATTAAATTCGTAAAAAGAAAGATAAGCTAGTGCTAGTTTTCGCATATCTGTTTTTCGTAGACTAAAACCAATATTTTTGTTACATATAAGTATTGCATTGGCTAACATGCGGCCAGTCCTTTTATTACCATCTACAAAGAATTGTAAATATGGGATTAAGGATAGAGCAAATAAAGATTTAACATACGGATTGTTTAGTTTATTAATTATATCTAAAATGTCATCTGCTTTCTCTTTTAACTGATGTGGATTGGAAATTGGCTCATAGTTACTGGCAGTAATTTTAACTATTTTTTTTCTAATTCCATTTGATATTCCCAAATTATTACCAATAATTCGGTGTAAATCTACGATTGTATTGAATTTTATTTTATTTTTAAATAGTTCTTTATTTTCAATGATGAATGCGATAGCGTTTTTATGATTAAGAATCATCTGAGTCTCGAATTCAGTTCTATTTTTTGCTTTGATACCTTCAATAAGTAACAGTTGAGTGTCGAGGAGAGTGTAGCTATTACCTTCAAGGGCAGATGATTTCCAAGATAACTCAATAGTTAGGTATTCGAATTCTTTTGCGCTCATCGGTGATTGGTGTTTTGATATAGCATCTTCATCGACTAAATTATCGGTAAATGACTGTAATTCATTGGCATCTAATCCATGCAACCAATTAATCAAGTTATGATTAAATATACTTTTTGGACGGTTTTCATCTTCCAGAAATTTATCAGCAATGTTTAAAGTAAGGAGGCTTTCGAAATTAACTATGTATTTGGGATGATTTGTGCCTATTTTATTCAAGATATTTAGTTCCGTAAGTCTACTGAGTCCACGTTGAATAGTTCTTACGTCTATATTTTTCATAACTGAACTAACTTTAGTGGCGGTATCATTTCCATTAAGAACATGGATTAATATATAACTTGTATTTTTGTTTAGGTTCATACGACAATTTTAACATAAAAATTAAAAAAAATGTAGTTTTTGTCGTATTAACCAGACTAATACTAAACTTACAAAATAATCAAACTTAAATAATAGATGTAGTAATAGTTGAATTGTCGAGGAATAGTTACGAGACCTGGTCAGCTTTATGACTGCTTGGTTTGGCTCCTGCGGGGAAACTCGAACCGAACCATCGGTATACTTCCGTTACTTCCGCGACTCGCTATATCCAAACATAGTCTGCACCCCTATCAAAATCACTATATAGATGAGCTCTACTAGAATTAACACCTGCCTAATTCTAGTTATTCAAAAAGTCTTGTATTTGTATCATATTGTGCTACAATTTATATATGGTCAACGTTATCCGCTTAGTCTGGGATAAATGGAATATTGATCATATTGCACGTCATGGTGTGGCACCAAAGCAAGTCGAGGAAGTTTGCTACGGAGAACACATTGTGCGTGAGACATATGGTGGCCGACTGATGATTATCGGTCAAACTAAGGATAAGAAACTATTGGCCATGATCTTGGCACCAAAAGACAAAGGCGAATACTACCCCGTTACAGCCTACACTGCTAGCGGTAAATTACGTCGCATATATCTTCAAGAAAAAGGAAAAGAGAGGAAATCATGACAACTACAAAAAGCAAAGTACCTAACTTCAAAAGCCGCGACGAAGAAGCAGCTTGGTTTGAAGCCCATATGGCCGAACACTGGAATGCGGCAAAACCTGTTGACGTTCATTTTACAAAGAATCTCTCAAATGGTCTAAATGTTCGCTTTGATCCTGATAGCCTGTTCAAAATACGGACAATCGCTAAAAAAAAAGGTATTGGGCCTACTACCCTGGTGCGCATATGGGTTATGGAACATTTACATTAAGATTGAGATACGGGACAAATGCTACGAATGCACTGAACTTTTGCATATCGTCACATGCTAGTGCCAGTCTAATAATGTCATGACAGCAATGCAGCTTAAAATTACTTTGCAAGACTCTAGGCCACCTATTTGGCGCAGGGTTTTAGTTAATTCTGAAGCCACTTTCTGGGATTTACATAGTATTATTCAAGATTTATTTGGCTGGCAGGATGAACACTTGCATAACTTTAGACCCTTTTATAAAGGGGCTAAGGAAAAACGTGTTTACTTTGAAGTTCCAAGAGAGAACGACAGAATAGGGTTTATCACACCAAGAATAATAAGAGATGCTAACTATGATGAACGTCAAGAAAAACTAACCGACTGGTTTGATAAAAAGCGTAATACTTACTTATATATTTACGATTTTGGTGACAATTGGGTACATAAGATCATACTTGAGAAAACTCTTGATAGGAATGATCTGAAATTAGCTAAATATCTTAGTGGCACGCGACTTGCTCCTAAAGAAGACAGTAGACCAGAAGCATGGCTTGATTGTACTACGTTTATAAATTCTGCCAAAAATAATAGTAGTTTATGGCAAGAAGTCTTAGAGCATTACAGCAAAATCAGAGCCGAAAGGTTACTCAAAAAAGCTCAGACGGAAGCTAATAAACCCGCTCCTTCAAGGATCAATTTTTCGGATCCCAGAAAAAGATATAGGACGGCAAAAGCAATGGGGATGTTCGATTGAAAAAGCAGCAAACAACAGAGAATACACGTATTGATAGGGTAAGGCAGCTTGGTGATATTCTTGCTCGCTATGAGCTTAATTTACCGTTCAATGCCGAAACCTTATTAGTAGCCCTGGAAGAACTTGATAATCCATACGATCTGATCTTGTTTCTAAAGGAAATGGAGCTAAGAATAGCCTCCGAATATGGCGAACAAACGGCCATGCACGTTATGCCCGAAATATCTGCAATACATGCTCAGTTATCAAGGCCGTCGCTTGCTGATTTATCTTATAAACAGTTGGAAGAAATACTGAAAAATGCTCAAACTATCCGTAAATTTCCCACTAAAGAAATATCGTATTGCCAAGCCGGCCCAGACATGCAAGCAATGCTTGAGTATGTCGGAGAAAATACACCGGCACTTACTAAAACGTTGAAGCAACTCAACCGTAAAAGTGTTGCTGTAATCAACGACTTATTTGTGGAACCACAACAGACAATTCATGATTATGGCAAAGCCGTTTTTATTGACCGAGATGAACACAACATTTGGAAACTACGCTTCTTAAGATCGCTGGCTCAGACATGCTATATGACTTACGTACGAAAAGGCCAATTACGACTTGCCAAGCGTGGTAAGGAGTGGATCACATTAGATACACCTATCAAGATTCGCTCGCTATTTAGAGCCTGGTGTGAAGACGCTGATTGGTCTTTTTGGAACGATTGGGACAGTGAAATTGCAGATTGTTTACATTTTGAGCAGCTAATGCTGTACCAGGTAATACTTGCGCTGGATATCCACTATGGACAGATAGAGGTATCAAAACTTGATAGGGTGTGTGCAACCCTGTGCAGAGTAGATAGTGAGCCCGATGAGTATGGAATGGAGCCACTCCGATACAAATCATACTTTTTAGTACTAAAGCCACTTATATATTTAGGTCTGGCAATACCTGTACAGAAACTAAGTAAGGATCAGTATGATTTACCTAAGAACGTAGCACTAACTGATTACGGTAAATGGCAACTAAACACTGCTATTCATAAAGAATGGTCTTGGGTAAAAGCCCGCTCTATTTGCTCGGATTGTCAGAAAATCCATAGAGTATAACGATCATGGAACACGGTCAGGGTCGTAGGTATCCAGTCCCCACATAGAGGACCGGACGGTTCTAGAACCACTCCTGAGAAGTTATAGCAAGATTTACAGCGATTTTGAAGGCTTTGGAGGTGGTTTCATAGCTTTCACCTTAGGTTTAATTTGATTACGTTCAATCTCTCGGACAATTGTTGAACAGTTAACTCCCAGCCTTCTGGCTATATAGCTTTTTGTTCTCTGTTCGCTTATTAATATTTCTATGATAGTTCGATCCTCTGCGTTAATATGCCTAAAGGACATTAGTTAGTATTTCCTTTCTTTGAATTAGTTGTTACAAAACCAATTTTAAAGCCTGGATCAGTACTTTGGCTAATGTCCTACTTTTTAATTAACTACTTTTCATTTGTTGCATTTCGAGATAGATTTCTCAGTTATGATCTAGTTTTAAATCTTTTTCTATGTTTCTTAAGATACCTATTTTTAAGAAAGAAGTAAACTACTACTATCAATAATGCCAGATAAATGATACCTAAAATGAAAGCTGAGCTAATATAGGTTAAATTAGTAATGTATTGGTAATTTTTTGCGCCACTGGTAGCTTGATAGTTGACGACTAATTTATAGTTCGCAAAAAAACCTCGATTACTTGTCTCTAGTTTAATCGGAACTTGATATAAACAACTGGTACCTGGTAAAATATATCCAGACTCATTATTAATAATACCTTGACCTATTAACTTATTATGGGAACCAAGAATTCGAATTATTCCATGAGGATCAGTTTGAATATTACCAGTATTGTTGAAAATAACATTCAATGAAGACGGTAAACTAAAGTAATATTTATTTACTGGTGGGTTATATAAATGAACTTGAGCAGTGCCAGGATTAAAAGTATTTAAAAACACTAGAACAGCCACCGAGTCATTAGAATTAAAATTATTTCCATAAGAATTTGACAAAGATCCTGTATTGTTTAAAAGAACTGCTCCATAATGACCTCCTCTGCTTAGAGAATCGATATTATTGATAGTTACAGACATATTTAAGGATTGCCCCCTGACTAAGCTAAGATGGTTCTCAAAAATCATATTATTAGCCAGTCCATGATTTAGACCCTGCATTCGTGGCAGGAAAGTCACTGATCCATTATTAGAAAATGAAGTAAAGTTTGAAGATGACACATCAATATTGGTAGTATTTAAAGTTCTATTGGTAATATTTATTGTGAAACTTAAACTATTTTGATTATATCCAGCTTGAAGATGAACGATGGCTGGTGATACAACCAAACCCTGGTTTGAGAGAACAGATGCTTTAACGGTTTGATTAAAACCTAAGAAAAAGAGTAATATTAATAAAAAACTATTTAGACCAATAATTAGTGGCCTCTTCATCGTCTTTTCTTATATTTCATTCTAATATACTTAATCTGTGTCCATATACCTATTATTACAAAAATCAGAATTATTAATCCAATTCCCATTAATTTCCATGGTATAACCCAGAAAGATACTACACTGGTAATTGGAACAATCTTACCAGAATTATTATAAATAATGGTTAATTGAGCGTAATACTTCCCTATTCGGATTTTAGATAATGAACTATTAGCATTCCAATTCAATTGTTCTATAGGGTTTCCTTTTTTATCATAAACAATCTGTCCATTTAGTGTTTTATTCTGAAAGAATGGAAAACCATCGCTCCAAGTAGTATTAAATACTCGACTAGAATTAGGAAGTATGTTGCTTCCTCCTGGATTAACATTAAGACTAGCTATACTACTAGTAAAGTTACTACTTCTACTGATATAAATATTACCGACTGGAGCAAAGAAAATGTTTCCTTGGTTCTTAATTGTAATATTAAACTTAACTGGTAGATATTCATATAATCCTTTACCGACACTAAAATTAACTATCTTGGCTCGGTACTGTTCGTTAGCAGATTGACTATTTATTAATAAGAATATCGCATTTGATCCCCTAATATGAGGTCCTTTGTTAGTTTGAACCGAGATAGCTGGACTAAAAATAGCTGTAAAATAATATCCTAAACTTGCATTACTAGGAAGAGCAATAGTCATTTTAACGTCTGTCCAGACTCCAGGTTGAGCTGTAAAAATACTTGGACTAAATTTAATCCAAGATGAATAAAAATTATTACTATTAAGAGGTTTAATACTAGCATTTCCAGTAGAACCTTCTGGAGCAAAAATACCAAGTAGCATATTAATATTAATAGGCTGGTTACTATTATTCATTAATTTTAAGCTGTTAGTAGAAGTAGTGCCTGGCTTCATATTAAGGTCAATTGAGACGGGTGATGTAGTTAAACTAAAGTTAGGTACCAAAGCTGATACACTTAGTGATCTCAAAAAAGAGATAACTACTATCATAATAAAAACAAGAATTGTTACTATTCGCTTCATTAAAGATCTATTATATAGTTTAGAACGATCCAGATCCAATTACTGTAATGGTATCTGTATAATCTGTGGCTGGAGGAGTTGTAGGAGAAATATCTACAAGTTCATGTAAAGTTTGACTAACATTATTGGCAGGACTTGCATTTGTAGCAATTTCATTATAACTACTATTACTTAATCCTCCGCCCGTAGTTCCACCATTAAAGGCATAACTAGCGGTATTATTAGCACTAACCCCAAGAGCATATTGATCAGATCCAGTGAACATTGTATGATTACTCCCGATTGCAACACTTGGTATAGTGTAACCAGATTGAATAGATTTTAATCCAGCATTATTGTCCATTGCATAGAGATTCCATCCACTTAAAGCATTAGTATTAACAGTAGCTGATACTCCACTTGATATTACAGTACTAGAAGCTGATAAATTACCGATTACATCTGTTCCACTACTTAAGGTTAGAGTAAAAGTCGGCAAAACTGTACCTGTCACGGTATAACTATTGGCCCCCGCTGAAAGAACATCAAAGGCAACACTTTGACTATCTGATCCAACGGTTATAACAGCAGAATATATTCCAGAAGTTGACGGATTAGTCACAGCCGTCGTAGAGGTTAAGACCGTACAATAAGCAGTATTAGCAGATAAAGCCGAAATTCCACTAATTGTAATTACATTTCCACTTCCGGAAGCAGTTAAGCTTCCAGGTAAAGCTGTTGCAGATGGAAAATAAGTCGTACAACCAGTACTCGAAACAGTTTGTGTAGTATTAACTGTTCCACCGTTAAAATTATTAAAATTAATAGTCGCACTAGTCGCACCCGAATTAACGGTTTGAAAAGCAATGGCAAGTTGCTGTCCTGTTCCAACACTTAACGGAGAAGTATAACTCGTACCTCCCAGTTCTTGAATGGAAGTATGAGTTAAGGTCGAGGCACTTACATCGGGAATTAATATTAGTAAACTTCCAGATATTACAATAGTTGATAATATTGTAATATATTTAATTGGACGATACTTCACTGCTTACTCCTTAAATTTTTATTTATTACTTATATTGTTTGTAATTAGCGTAATATGTTTATGGTTATATGTCAATAATTCGCTACTGCTGTAAATATCAATACCTCAGTATAATCGTTGGCTGGCGGTGCAGTTTTATTAGCTCGCACTTGAATATCTGCATCGGCTTGAGCCCCATTAATCGCCGAAGAAGAATACAAAACTTGTTGATAATTAGAAGTTTCAGCCATAATATTATTTCCACTTACGTTAAAAGAAGCATCGATATTAAATGGACCACCTGTGACTTGAATAGCATTTGAGAACTGAATCCCAAAACCTTGAGATTGACTAGCTAAATTACCAGTATAGGACGGTATCTTATAATTCAAACTTGGGCTATAAAAACCATCATTCTTGCCTATCATATAGATACTTCCGCCACTCAAAGCATTAGTTGAATAATTAAAAATAAGGGTAGGACTTACTACAATAGATCCTCCGGGAATAATAGCTGGTACGGTGGTCGAATTAGATGAAATAGAAAAAGCTAATGTTAAAGATGCCGTCGAAGCAGTACTGTATGGTCCGTATTCAGTATTTGTGAATTTTCCCTGCATAACGCTAACTTTAACTTCGTATTGAGTATTAGGAGTAAGACCAACAATATTAAACCCTAGGCTACTTCCCCATGCCGTATAACTCTGATATAGTGGACTACTACCTAAGGTACCATCAGCTTGTACAAACGAAGTAGTTGAAAAATTATCAGAAGATACAGCAACAGAATAAATCGAATCTGTAGGATTATTACCAATATTAATAATACATAATAAATTACTGTAATCTTGACCAGAATTATTGCTTAAAGTCGGAGCGAGAGGTAGATTTAATTGTTCTGTCTGAATCGAACCATTACCAGCAATATTATTTGGACTCTTAGTAGATCCATTAGTCTGTTCTCCTACACTGGCCTGGAGGTTATACTTAGTTGAACTAGAATTAGAACTTCCACCAGGACCTATTGCATAAGATTTTAATTGGTAATTAGTACTCTGCGAAAAAGCAGCAAATAAATAAAAAGGGATACTTAAAATCAAGATAGATTTAATCATTACACTTTTTATTTTATCTAATTTTGCTAAATATAACTAAAACTTTAAAGCTATAGCTCTCCCAAAACAAAACCTGCTAAAAGCTATAGTCAAATTTTCTGTTATTGATGAAGCTTGTAAAAGCTTCTTTGGTTTGTGTAAAACTTGAATATTGAACATTTGAAATAGCTTGTTTGGTAGTATTCCAAACATGTTCTATGGGGTTATGGTCTGGAGCATAGGGAGGCATAGCAATAAGATGAACTTGTTCAAGAAGTTTATCTTTTGCTAACTCTTCTCTAATAAGCTTACTTTTATGGAATGGAG
>JAJZCO010000075.1 GCA_021846095.1 bacterium
TCAGACAACTACTAAGATAGTTTTAGAAGCAGCTACTTTTGACATGTATTCTATTAGAAAAACAAGTATGAAGTACGGTCTATTTAGTGATGCCGTAACTCGATATACCAAGGGCCAAAGTCCTTTCCAAATTGATTTTGTTTTATCGTATGCCACTAAAATGATCCACGACATTATCAGTGGATGTAATTTTAATAAAATTATTTCTGCCAAGTCTAAAGATTTATCTTCCAATTCAGATATTGATTTATCAACTGAGGATATTAATCGCTTACTCGGTAGTCAATTATCAACTGACGATGTGGGTAGAATTTTATCTAATGTCGAATTCGAGGTTGAATTTAAAAATGATATTTTAAAAATCCGCTCTCCATATTGGCGAACTGATATTTGCCTAAAAGAAGATATTATCGAAGAGGTCGGTAGGTTATATGGCTATGATTTGATTGATAAAAAAAGCTTGGTCAGGTCAATTAAACCAATTAATAAAAATCAAGAATTTGAGATCAATAATCAAATTAGGTCATTTATGGTTGCAAGAGGAGCTAGTGAGTTATTAAATTATAGTTTTGTATCACAAAAGTTAATTTCTAATTTTAAACAAAATATAGCTGATGCTTACCGAGTAACTAATGCTACTAGCCCAGATTTTGAATATTATCGGTTGGGTTTAACTGCTAGTTTGCTCGATAAAGTTCACAGTAATATTAAGCTCGGTTTTGATCGTTTTGTAATTTATGAATTAGGTCGAATTCATTCCAAAAAATTAGGTTTGAATAATTCTGCTGGCGATGTTCCTAATTACAGTCGACGTTTTAGTATGGTTTATGCTATGAACGATAAAATATCGAAAGGGATAGTTGGATCTAGCTATTTTTGGGCAAAAAAATATTTAGATGATTTATTTAAATTATATAATCTTAAAGTTGAATATCGGGATATTACATCTGCTAATTTAATTTTTAAAGATGATATCAAGGCTTATGATTCGGGTCGATCGGCTAGTATATATTTGGATGGACAGTGCTATGGGTTGATTGGTGAGTATGAAGGTTCAGTAGAAAAAGCATTCAAATTACCAAAATTTGCGGTTGGATTCGAACTAGATATGGCCATTTTTAATAACCACGAACTAATAAGTGATTATCGAGCTATTTCAAAATTTCCGGCAATATATCGGGACTTATGTTTTAACATTGATTGTTCTACTAGCTATAGTGAGTTATTTAATGAGCTACGATCATGTATTGACCATAATATTAATCAAACAACAGATTATTCGTTAGTACCTTTAGATATTTTTTCAAAAAATTTGAATGGTCAAAAACACGTTACATTTCGACTTCAAATTTCTGATCAGCAACAGACTTTAAACGATCAGCTTGTTAATCAAATAGTCGATCAAATAAGTGCCGACATTTTATCGAATATTGGCGCTCAATTAATCTAGGTTATTTATTATGAAAGACATTGTCCGTATTATTCGATTTACCCGTCATTTATGGAAATATTATGCCTTGGTTGGTTTTTTTACTATTATCATTGCTGGACTGTCTCAACTTCAACCGTTATTTACTAAAGGGGCGATTGATCAGATAACTAAACTTTTTTCAGGTGGTAAGATTGATTCCGGTCTAGTCATACTGTTCGCTGTTTTAATCTTTGTAAGTGATTTTTTACAGACGATTATTAGTAATATTTCAGGTTATTTTGGAGATATTCTGGCCATTAAGATTCAATCGAGTTTAAGTCAAAAATATTTTGCTCATTTAATGACCTTACCTCAAATTTATTTTGATTCGGAACAAACAGGTACAATTATCAACCGAATGAATCGTGGTATTAGTCAGATTGCAAACTTTATTAATATGGTTAGCAATAACTTCTTGCAGTTTATATTTAGTACAGTTTTTACTTTAATTATTGTTTTTTATTATTCTTGGCCAGTGGCTTTAATGATTTTAATTTTGTACCCTATCTTTATATATGTGACTACTAAAACTAGTGACAAATGGCGAAATTATCAGAAAGATATTAATTTAGAACAAGATATTGCGATTGGTCGTTTCGCAGAAGTTATGGGTCAAATAAGAGTTGTTAAGAGTTATATTCAAGAAAAAGCCGAACTTAGTGTCTTTAAAAAACATTTCAATCGGGCTGTTAATATATCTTATCCTCAGTCTAAATATTGGCATAAACAAGATATTGGTCGTCGAACCGTCTTAAATGTTATTTTTTTCATAATGTTTATTTATATTTTTGTTGAGACTGAGCGACGAGTTTATTCGCTTGGTACGATGGTGCTATTAATTCAGTATGCTCTATTGATTCGAGTGCCAATGTTTAATATCAGTTTTTTAGTAAATCAAACACAACGTGCTATGGCAAACACCAAAGATTATTTTGATGCAATGGCTGTTAAAAACGAAGAGGACGAAACATACCATAAACCTATCGCTATCATCAATGGAAAAGTCGAGTTTAAAAATGTTAATTTTTCTTATGATGGCAAAAATAAAGTAATCAATGATTTGAGTTTTCAGCTTATTCCCGGTAGTAAAACCGCATTGGTTGGTGAAAGTGGTGAAGGTAAAACCACCATTAGTAGTCTAATGTTAAGATTTTATAATCTAGGTAGTGGCCAAATTTTGTTTGATGATCAAGATATTAGCTTATTTAGTCGGAAGTCAATTAGAGATAATATAGCTATAGTCTTTCAAGATCCAGCCCTTTTTAGTGGCACTATTAAAGAAAATATCGCTTATTCCAAACCCACGGCCAGTAATGATGAAATTATTGCAGCCTCCAAGGCTGCTAACGCCGATGAATTTATCACTAAATTAGTCGATGGTTATGATAGTCAAATCGGTGAGAGAGGAATTAAATTATCTGGCGGACAAAAACAACGAATTGCTATAGCTCGAGCTATTTTAAAAGATGCCCCGATTTTAATTTTAGATGAAGCGACCTCTTCTCTTGATAATAAAAGTGAGAAAATCGTCCAAGAGGCCCTCGAAACATTAATGAAAAATCGAACCAGTTTAATTATTGCTCATCGTTTGAGTACGATTAAATCAGTAGATGAAATAATTACTCTTAAAAATGGCCGAGTCGATGAAATCGGTTCGCCTAGTGTCTTAAAAAATAGCGGTGGAATTTATTCTAAACTGCTTAGTTTAGTTGAAGATAAAAATGAAACCAGTAAAAAGAAATTACAATCATACGAGATCAATGATTAGTACAAAATTTTATATTTAGTTTTTTTGA
>JAJZCO010000076.1 GCA_021846095.1 bacterium
CTGAGCTGTGGCTATAGATTTACGACTTACGAGAGGGTTGAACGACCTCAATTAATAGTCGTTAAGAATAATAAGACGAGAGAACTATTTGATAGAAATAAATTATTAAATGGATTATATCGAGCTTGTGAGAAAACGGCTGTTACAAGTATACAATTAGATCAATTAGTTAATGAGATAGAACAAGAGCTATATAGTCTAGGGGAACAAGAAATTATTTCGTCTCAAATTGGTGAACTTGTTATGGAAAAATTAGCAAACTTGGATGATGTGGCTTATGTCAGATTTGCTAGTGTTTATCGTCGATTCAGTGATATCGCTGGTTTTGAAAGGGAATTATCAATTGTAAAGAAAGCTCGTAAATTCGATTAGATATAAAGTATAAAATAATAAATAAAGTAATAAAAACAATCAAGAGAGGGTAAAAAAATGGCACAAGTTGAATCGATTAATTTAAAGAGAATGTTTGTTCCGCAAGATAAAAAAGCTTATGATTTAGTTACTTGGACCAAGAAGGATTCTATTATAATTAATCCTCAGTCTAGTACTCCTGTTTTTGAACAAAAAGATGTTGAATTTCCAGATGATTGGTCACTTAATGCTATTAATATTGCCACTCAAAAATATTTCACTGGTACGCCCGGTACAGAACAGAGGGAATCATCGTTAAAAGATTTGATTAATCGGGTGGTCGATACCATCACTAAACACGGTGTCGATGAAGGGTATTTTGATAATAATGTTGAATCAGAAAATTTTAGGGAAGAATTAAAATATATATTAGCTACTCAGAGAGCAGCTTTTAACTCTCCCGTTTGGTTTAATATTGGCGTCCCGGAACGTACTCAACAAGCTAGCGCTTGCTTCATATTATCGGTGGAAGATTCTATGTCATCAATATTAAATTGGTACGTGGAAGAGGGCATGATCTTTAAAGGAGGATCTGGATCTGGAGTTAATTTAAGTTCTATCAGGTCATCTTATGAAAGGTTAAGTAAAAGTGGTGGTACTGCTTCTGGACCACTTAGTTTTATGCGGGGAGCTGATGCCTCAGCCGGAGCAATTAAAAGTGGTGGAAAAACTCGTCGAGCTGCTAAAATGGTTATTTTGAATGTCGATCACCCAGATATTTTGGAATTTATTTGGAGTAAAGCTCGAGAAGAGAGAAAGGCTCGTGACTTACAGGCAGCTGGATGGGATATGAGTTTAGATGGTAAAGATATTACCTCAATTCAATATCAGAATGCTAACATCTCAGTTAGAGTAACGGATGAATTTATGCAAGCAGTTGAATCTGATAGTGATTGGGATTTAAAAGCTGTTACTACTGGTAAGGTTGTTAAAACCGTTAAAGCTCGTGATATTTTTCATCAAATATCTGAGGCTTCTTGGGAATGTGCTGATCCTGGTATGCAATTCGATACCACAATCAATAAATGGCATACTACACCAAAAGCCGGTAAAATTAATGGCTCAAATCCTTGTTCAGAATATATGCATTTAGATAATTCAGCTTGTAATTTAGCCTCAATTAATTTGTTAAAGTATTTAAAAGATGACAATAGTTTTGCAATTGATGAATTTAAGCATACAGTCGAACTATTATTTACCGCTCAAGAGATTTTAGTCGGATACAGTGAATATCCAACTAGTAGAATCACTAAAAATGCTAAGGCTTATCGAGAACTTGGTATTGGTTATGCTAATTTAGGCGCTTTATTAATGGCTCAAGGGTTACCTTATGATAGTGATGAAGGACGAGCTCAAGCTGCCGCTATCACCGCTTTAATGACTGGTCATGCTTATAGTGTTAGTGCCAAGATAGCTAATCGGGTCGGACCATTTACTGGTTTTGATAAAGATAAAGAAGGAATTATAAAAGTCTTAACAATGCATCAAGCTGCTATCTCGGCTATTAACGTTGGTTTAGTGAGTGAAGATTTACTAAATGCTGCTTCGAATGCTTGGGATGAAGCTGTTGAACTTGCTAAACAATATGGTCTTAGAAACGCTCAAGCCAGTCTGTTAGCTCCAACTGGAACTATTGGTTTGATGATGGATTGTGATACTACTGGCATTGAACCTGATCTTGGATTGGTAAAAGTTAAGAAGTTGGTCGGCGGTGGTAATATGGCGATCGTCAATCAGACTGTTCCGATCGCACTTAAAGCCTTAGATTATTCGTTAGCTCAAGTTAAAGAAATCATTCAATATATTGATATTGAAAAAACAATCGTAGGAGCACCTCATTTACAAGACAAACATTTACCGGTTTTTGCCTGTTCGATGGGAGATAATTCAATTCATTATCTCGGTCATGTTAAGATGATGGCGGCCGTTCAACCATTTTTATCTGGTGCTATTTCTAAAACTGTTAATTTACCGGAAGAAGCTTCTATTGAAGATATTGAGAAACTATATATTGATTCTTGGAAGATGGGCCTAAAAGCAGTAGCACTATATCGTGATAATTGTAAGGTTGCTCAACCCCTTAGTATGGCTAAGAAAGATACAAACAATGTTCAAGAAGAGTCAGTTTCAGATAATAAGATTATCTTAAAAGGGGCAATTAGACGACAGTTACCTAGGGTGCGGACGAGTAAAACTTACAAGTTTCAAGTATCCGATTTGAAGGGTTATTTTACTGTTGGTCAATATGAAGACGGTATGCCAGGTGAGCTATTTATTAGTGCATCGAAGCAAGGATCAACTCTATCTGGTTTAATGGATTCTTTTGCCATTAGTGTCAGTCATGGTTTGCAATATGGTGTGCCGCTTAAGAGTTATGTTAAAACACTTCGCGGAACTAGTTTTGCACCTTTTGGTATAACAAATGATCCAGAAATAAAAACTGCTAGCTCTATAATAGATTATATTGCTAGAAGACTTGCTCTAGATTATTTAAGTTTCGATGATCAAATTGAACTGGGTATTATGTCGATCGATGAGGTATCTTTAGAAGAAAAAAAATCACAAGTAACCATGGCTGAAATCCCATCAGAGAGTAATCTTACTAGTGGTATTTCGTCTAATCAAGTAGCTAATATTCTAGAAGAGAATGTAATAAAAGATATCAAGATAATTGTAGATACTAATGCACCACTTTGTTTTAATTGTGGTAATCAGACTCAACGTTCCGGCAGTTGTTATGTTTGTGGTTCATGCGGTAGTACGACTGGTTGTAGTTAAATTCCAGGTGCATAGTTGTAGGTTTTACTAT
>JAJZCO010000077.1 GCA_021846095.1 bacterium
TTCTAATGAAGAATTAGGTGTTAGAACTGAAACTAAAAATTTAAATAGTTTTAAATCAATTCAAAAGACCGTTGAATTTGAAATTGAACGACAAATTTCTGTCTTAGAAAAAGGTGGAGTTATTAGACAAGAGACAAGGGGTTTCGATGATGCTAAACAGATCACAGTAGTCCAAAGAGTTAAGGAAAACGCCGATGACTATCGCTATATGCCGGATCCTGATATCCCACCAATTACAATAACGGATCAAGAATTGAAAGATATTAGTAATAGCATGCCGAGTTTACCCGAAGTATGGCGGGATCGGCTGTCGTCACTCGGCTATTCATCGGCCCAAATCAATCTATTGTTATTGGCTCAAGCCGATACAAATAGCGGCTTATTAGAATTGATCGCCGACAATTTATCTGATGTTAATAAAGCTAAGACTTTTGTTAATTGGATTATCAATATTGAATTACCGATTTGGCAAAATAATAACAATGAATCTGATTTAAATAGTAGCTTAATGACTGCTCAAAAAAGAGAGAAATTATATCAAGAGGCATATCAGTTAAAACAAGCTGGACGAATAAATTCTACCAAATTGACTTTATTACTTTCGACAATTATAAAACAAAATCTTGAGGTCGATGGTCTAGAAAGTTGGGCCATGAAAAATAATTTTCTCCAAAATTCTGATATAGCTAATTTAACAGAAATTGTTGAGAACGTTTTAACGACAAATTCAAAGGTTGTTTCCGATATTTTATCAGGGGAAACAAAGGCGATTGGTTTTTTGGTTGGACAAATTATGAAACAGACAAAAGGACAAGCTAATCCTCAGATTGTTTCTGATCTTATTAAAAAATTATTAAAGTTATAAAAAGGGGCAATATGACTAAAAAAATATCCAAAGCAGTTATCGCTGCTGCCGGATTTGGTACCAGGTTTTTACCTCAAACTAAATCTATGCCGAAAGAAATGTTACCAATTATCGATAAGCCAGTGATCCAGTATATAGTAGAAGATTTAGTAGAGGCGGGTATAGAGGATATAATAATTGTCACGGGATATTCTAAAAGAATTATTGAAGATCATTTTGATAAACCGAATGAAGATTTACTTAATAATTTAAGGGCCGGTGGTAAGGCTAAATTACACTTTATAAATGAGATGGAAACAATAGCAAACTTAGCTAATTTTGCTTATGTTAGACAGAAAGGGCCTTATGGTACTGCTACACCACTGGCTAATGCTGCTCATTTAATTGGAGGAGATCCTTTTATTTACACTTTTGCTGACGACTTAATCGTTTCCAAGCCTAATCCATTTAAACAAATTATCGATCTTTACTATAAGCTGGATGGTATTATTTTGCCGTGTGTTACGATCTCAGATCCAAAAGATTTTGAGCGATATGGTGTGATTGCCGGAGCTGAAATTGAACCTGGAGTCGTTAAAATTAATCAAATTATAGAAAAACCAGGTAAAGAAAAAGCACCCTCTAATTTAGCTAGCGTAGTCGGATATCTTTTCACCCCAGAAATTTTTGATTATATAGATCGAGCATTAAAGCACATACCGAAAGATCGTGAATTTTATGCTACTGACTATATCATTAAACCGATGATAGAAGACGGATTACCGGTTTATGGTTATGAAATTAAGAATTCAAAGCGTTATGATACCGGTAATGTGGTAGATTATTTAAAAACTGTTTTTGATTTTGCTATGCAAAGACCAGATATCGGACCCGAACTTCAACAATATTGTAAAGAGAGGTTATTAAAATGATGTATTTAGCATTTTCGATTAGTAATAATATTTTGTTAACAGTTCTAACTGCAATTAACTTAGTATATTTCGTAATATTTTTAATAGTTATATTTTACGTCTGGCATTTTATTAAAAGAATCAAATTAATTAAAAAAGAAACAAAGGACACACTAATAGCAATTAACCAGATTAAAGAAGAAATAACTAAATCGAAATTTATCAAAAGATTATTTAAATTGTAGTCTATTTATGTAGTCAGTTAGCTAATCATTTTGTATAATTATTCTATATCGATTGTGTATTAAAGAGGGTATCAATGAATAAACAGAGTGAAAAACTTTTGCGGAGTGATTTTGTTCATTTGCATAATCATACTCAATACAGTTTGTTGGATGGCTTAACCAAAATTCCAAAATTAGTCTCATTTATTAAAGACTCCGGTATGAGTGCGGTGGCTATTACTGATCACGGTACTATGAGTGGAGTAATTGAATTCTATAAAGAATGTCGAGCTGCTGGTATAAATCCTATTTTAGGTATGGAGACCTATTTAGCAGCCCGAAATCTTTCGGATAAAGAGGTAAGTTATGATAAACAAAATTATCATTTAACATTATTGGCAATGAACGAAGTGGGATACAAAAATTTAATGCAATTATCTTCGATTGCCAATTTGGAAGGTTTTTATTATAAGCCCCGAATTGATAAAAAAATATTAAAGAAATATAGTCAGGGATTGATTTGTTTAAGTGGCTGTATTGGTGGTGAAGTCGGTGACTTAATTAGACAAGGTCAGATTGACCAAGCTAGAAAGGTTATTATATGGTATAAGGAACTTTTCGGCGATAGGTATTATTTAGAAATTCAAGATCATGGTCACCCAGATCACCCTAAAACATGGCTAGAACAAACAAACCTTAATCAACAATTACTTAAATTTTCAACTGAACTTAACATCGATTGTGTATTAACTAGTGATGCTCATTATTTGGCTAAAGAAGATCAAATGGCTCACGAGATATTGCTATGCGTTCAGACTGGGTCATTATTAAACGATACTAAAAGGATGTCATTAAAAGATTTTGATTTACATGTAGCATCATCTGAAGAAATTATTGATAGATGGGGTCAAGATCACCCTGAATTAATATTGAATACTAAGAGAATAGCTGATAAATGTCAGGTAGAAATTTTACTTGGTAACATGCTAATACCGAGATTTCCTTTAGAAAATGGTCTTTCTGAAAAAAAATATTTAGATGATAAAGTTTATAGAGGATTAATTGAGCGTTATTGTCCTGACTTTGATTTAAAAAATGATCAGATTATTTCAAAAGAAATGACTGAAAAAATGCTAACTCCAGAAGTTTATCAACGGGCCCAATATGAGTTATCGGTTATCAATAAGATGGGTTTTAACGGTTATTTTTTGATAG
>JAJZCO010000078.1 GCA_021846095.1 bacterium
TCTAAAAATACCTTCCATATCCTTCCCGTAGGTACCGGCTTCTCTTCTAAAACTAGTAGCATAGCCGATATATCTAATCGGTAAATCTTTTTGAGGTAATATTTCATTCCAGTACATGGTACAAAGGGTATGTTCAGCACTAGCATTTAACCATAAATCATCTTGTTCGATTTTATATGTTACTTCTTCTGCATTTAACCTAGAGCTAGCTAAATATGGCTCAGTCTTTAATAGAGCTGGTGGTAAGACTGGCGTAAAAGGTTTAGCCGAAACATTCAAATTATTCTGATCAATGATTGATTTAATTAAGACTTCATCTGACAAGGTATTGATAACAAAATTCATAATAGCAAACTGCAATCTAACTAAATCCCCCTTTAAGTAAGCGAAACGACTGCCAGAAATCTTCACTGCCCGAACACTATCTATCAGACCTAACTCAAAAGCTAATTCATGGTGCAATTTTGGTTTAAAATCAAACTGCCTTTTTTCTCCAACCTGCCTAATTACTAAATTCTCTTTTTCGGATTGACCGATTGGTACATTATCTAGTGCTAAATTAGGGATTTTTTTTAACTCATTGTTAAAAGATAACTCAACTTCTCTTAAATTAGATTCTAATTTTGTTATTTTTTGTTTTAAATCTTTACCATTTTGGAGCACTTGTTGATCATTATAATTAGAACTATGCACTAATTCATTTCTTTGTTTTCTTAAATCTTCTATTTCGGCCAACATTGATCGACGGTCTTTGTCTAATTTAAGTACCAACTTAATATTGTCTTCATGACCTTTCTGTTTAGTTTTTAAGGCTACTAACTCAGGATCTTGTCGGATAATTTTAATATCAATCATTCTTTAATTATACGAAATAGCTAAAACTATACAAAAGATTATTACCGCTTTTTTAATATTGCTAAAGATTCAATATGTGGAGTATGTGGAAAAAAATTATACAACGACAAATCTTCTACCCGATATATATCATTTAATAATTTTAGATCACGTATTTGAGTTATCGGATTACAACTTAAATAACCAATCATTTCTGGAGATTTATTTCTAATTAGATCTAACAGCCTACTATGAATACCAGATCTTGGTGGATCAATAACTATTGTCTTCGATAAAATATCATCCCTTATTGTCTCGGCTGACTGACAATAAATTTGAACCTGAAGCCCGAGATTTAAGGCGTTTTTATGAGCGAAATCTAAATTGACCTGATCATTATCAATCAAAGAAACCGACTCCTTAGCAATCGACAAGCCAATACTACCAACCCCAGAATACAAATCAACTATTTCGTTTGAAGATAAATAGTTTTTCATTTTTTCTAATACCAATCGATAAACTGGTACATTAATTTGAAAAAATGATCTTGAACTGTATAAAAACGATTGATGATTATTAAGAACATCTTTTAAAAATAAATCTCCCTGGTGGTTAATTAATTTTGTAGCCAAAGATGCTGGACTTCTGGGATTAGAATAAAAAACTTCTATTCCTACTATCGGTTTACTCAGTATAAAAGATTGGTTAAAATTATCTTTAACAAATAGACTGGCCATCGTCTGGCCCTCTTGATTGGCTCTAATAATCAAACTTTTTAAGCTACTAGCTCGAACCCCCATTTGATTTAATTGGTCAACAATATTTTGGGCTGACTCATCGATCGATGGCATAGCCAGCGCCGAACCCAATACTTTTTCCTTGATATGACTATCTCTTTTATAAAGTGCTAGATGTAATCCATCGTCATCACCCCAAAAACTATATTCCATTTTGTTACGATAATTCCAATCCTTATCGTCGCCATTAATTACAGTTGGAGATTTAACTTCTATACTATGATGGTTCAACAATTCGTTAACAAGCTCAACCTTCAATTTAGTTTCAGTTAATAAATCTAGTATTTGCCAGGGGCTAGTAGACAGAAAGTTATCATCTTTTGGAATCCGTCTTAAGGGCGAAGGTTTAATGATCTCAATTGCGATAGCCTCATAATATGATGGCCTTTCTTTTATGACTTGAACCTTAACAACTTCACCAGGTAGACCATTCCAAACAAAAACTTTCCGACCATCAATCATATCAGCCAATCCTTGGCCGCCATAAACTATTTTTTTTATTTTGACTATTTCAACAATCATTCAGATTGACCTGATTGGTCCCATTTCAAAATCAAACTATAAAGCTGGTTAACACTATCAACAACTGCCCAAGGTTCTTGTTCCAATAATAATTTTTTCGACATATAGCCCCAACTAACAGCTACTGATTTAATATGATTTTTTTTAGCAGCTACAATATCCCTAGTCTCATCTCCAATGTAAAGTAAACAATCCTTATTAATATTTTTTTGCTTAGTAATAAGGCGGAGAGTTTTAGTCTTTCCAAGGATTCCAATACCACCATAAATATTTCGAAAATACATCAACATATCATAATTATTTAAAATTTTTACAATAGAACTTTTAGAATTACTGCTGACAATATATAACTGAAAGTCAGCTTGATATAATTTTTCAATCAATTGTTTAATGCCAGGGAATAATTTAACTTCCACTAATCGTTCGGCCATCATTTTTCTACCCTTGATTAAAAGAATCGGCCAAATTCTTTTTGGTATTTGAAGAGTGGAAGCAGCTTTAAATAAACTAAGCGTTCTTAATCTAGCGACCTCTTTTTCATCAACCAACTCACTCTTGCCTGTTAACTGATGGGCTATTTCTAAAGCTACCTTGAAACTATCGCCAATTGTTCCATCGAAATCAAAAATTACAGTTTTAATCATGCTTAATTATTTTATCATTATCACTTATTAATTAACATCGTAAAAAAAGTTGTTAATCTTTTAAATCAATTTTAGCGATTAAACCATGATCCAAACCATAATTGTAGCAACTGAATTTCGTAGACTACTACCGCACCAAACAGTACCGATAAGATTAATTTGATCAATAAACAAAAAGATCTTTAAATGTTAAAAAATACAACTAAGATTAATCACGAGCATTTATTAGAAAAGCAATATTTTGATCCAGTAACAGCCTATCAGAAGTGAGAAATAAAAATCCTTCCACTTTTGCTTGAGCTAATAGCATGCGATCAAACGGATCATGTTTACTTAGATTAGAAAATATACTTATAGCTTCAGCATGCTCCATATTGAATGGTAAGA
>JAJZCO010000079.1 GCA_021846095.1 bacterium
AATTTATGGGATTAAATGTTCCTAAAGTCTTATTAAGTGGTAATCATCGGCAAATTATAGAGTGGCGTAATTTACAAATTAAAAAATAAAATAAGTTATAATAGATTATAGTTTAAGTTAAGGAGGGTGTTTATGAAATTATTTTCTATTAAGCCAGTTTATGCACATTGTGATCTACCATGTGGAGTTTATGATCCGGCTCAGGCTAGAATTGAGGCATTATCGGTAAAAGCTATCATGGAAAAATATGATCAACTAGATGATTATAATAAAGTTAGAGCTGTTATTATTAAAGAACAGCGAGCAGAAATGGTTAAGAATCATTTGATGGTGCTATGGGCTGATTATTTTAAACCGGTTCATATTGAAAAATATCCTAATTTGCATGATCTTTTTTGGCAAACCATTAAGCAAGCAAGTGCTTGTAAAAGTCATAACGATATTTCTTTAGCTACCAAGTTAATTGATCAAATCGATGAAATTTCTAAGATATTTCAAGAGACTAAACAAGCTTAATCCACTAGTATTTAAGCGAATTTATGGTCCGAGCATGGCACCTTCTTTAAAAGACGGTCAGATTATATTACTTTCTAAACATTTAAATAAAAATCTTAATAATCGAGTAGTAGTTTTTTCTCATCAAGGTATCGATAAAATTAAACGAGTCAGTTTTGTAAGTGATGACAAGGTTTATCTACTGGGTGACAATCTAAAATTTAGCAGCGATAGTCGGCAATTCGGTCTAATAGATAAGAAGAATATTGTCGGCCAATTAATTTGGCCTAAGATTTAGAGCTACATCCCAACAATGTCGGCTTTTGCTTCGTCTTTGGTAAATTGTTTTAATGGTGTTTCTTTGAGTAGTAAAGCTATAAAAAAGGCAACTGCTGCAAACGGTATAGCGACTAAAAATATATCACGAAATGATAAGGTTAAGGCGCTAAGGATAGGAATTCTAATAGTAGCCGGTAAAGTAGATAAATTATAATTACCGGCAGTGATGTTGTTAATTGATTGGGCTATATTAAAATGTGATCCGGCAAAGATTTTTGTTAAATGAGTTGTGAAAGTTGTTGTTAGAATAATACCAAAAATTGCAGTACCTATTGAACTACCGATGCTTCTGAAAAAAGTAATAATAGCAGTTGCAGTACCCAGATCAGTTCGATCGACTGCATTTTGAGCTGCTAAGGTCATAACTTGCATAAAACTACCAATTCCAATACCAGTAATAATCATCCAGATAGACAAAGTAAATTCTGACGTATCTAGTTTAATTTGAGAAAAAAGATATAGCCCTAAACAAATTACTAAAGTACCAAATATAGGAAATAGCTTATATTTTCCGAAGCGGGTAATTAATCTACCTGATGTTAAGGAGGCGAAAAATAAACCACCAACGAGGGGTAGTAACAGTAACCCTGATTCAGTTGGAGAATATCCTCGAACGATTTGTTGATACTCTGGTAAGAATATTATTGTACCAAGTAAAATTAGACCGGATAATAATGATAGTATAGCTGATATAGTAAAAATTGAACCTCGAAAAAGTCGAAGAGGAATAATTGGTTGCTCGGCTTTTGTTTCGACATAGACGAAAGCTATACCAAATATTAAACTGGCGACAAACAAGGAGATAATCATTGATGAGCTCCAAGCATAACTAACTCCACCTAAAGTTAAAGCCAATAGAAGTGCGACTAAGCTAATAGACATTAAGATAGAACCGATATAATCGAATTTGAACTTTACCTTTCTAACCGGCAGATGTAGTCGGTAGGCAATCGCAATTAGAGCTAAAATACCAATTGGAAGATTAACATAGAAAATCCAGTGCCAGGATAGATGTTCGGTTAAGAGCCCACCCAATAATGGTCCGGCGATACTAGCTAATCCAAAGACAGCTCCAAAATAACCTTGATATTTTCCTCTGTCTCGAGGAGGGATAATATCTCCTACTATTGCAAACGATAAACTCATTAGTCCTCCACCGCCCAGACCTTGAAGTGCTCTAAAAAAAACTAGTTGATCCATAGTCTGACTGATACCACATAAAGCAGATCCAACTAAAAAAACAATTATCGCAAATTGAAAAACTTTTTTACGGCCAATTAAATCAGAAATTTTACCATATAAGGGGGTAACAATAGCACTAGTTAGCAAATAAGCTGTTGCTACCCAGGATAATTTATTTAGACCGTGTAAATCTTTAGCAATTTGTGGTAGAGCCGTAGAAACAATGGTTTGATCCAAGGCAGATAAAAGCATCGCTAACATTAAGGCGCTAATAATGATCATGATCTCACTATGAGAACGATGAATAAACTGATTATCTATGGTAATAACCTCTTAATTGATTTTTATAAATATAACGATAATTATAATAGATTAAAGTGAATTAGCAAAGTTATAAGTGTTGTGTGTTGCACGTCAATAGAAATGTCCTCTTTTCCGTTCAATAGAAATGTCCTCTTTTTGTTATCCTTCTGTAGTAATAAATAGAAGGGAGTCACGTGTCCGAAGTACTACATTTAACAGAAAAAGAATTAAGAAAACTTACTATCATTAAACAGTTAGCTGAAAGAAAATTAAAACAAGTAGAGGCAGCAGAGAGCCTAAGTATAACTACTAGACAAGTTAGAAGACTATTAGTTCGTTATAGAGACGAGGGATCAAAAGGATTCACCAGTAAACTCAGAGGTAAATCTGGTAATAACCAATTGGATAAAGACTTTAAAGAAAAGACAATTGAGATTATTAAAGCTAAATATCCTGACTTTGGTCCGACTTTTGCAGCAGAGAAACTGAATGAATTAGATGACCTAAAAATATCTGTATCTACACTCCGAAGAATCATGATTAAATATGAAGTTTGGGATAATAAAAAACAGAGAAGAAAACCAGAACATAGAACAAGAAGACCACGGAAACCGTGTTATGGAGATATGGAACAATTTGACGGTTCATCTCATGATTGGTTTGAGGGTAGATATAACGATGGAGAATATACTACTCTACTGGCCAGCATTGATGATGCTACCAATAAAGTTAATGCCTACTTTAGCGACTATGAGGGCACTGTGCCTGTTATGAAGTTTTGGTGGAGATACTTTAAAAAATATGGAAAACCAGGAATTATCTATCTTGATCGCCATAGTACATATAAGGTTAATTCTCAGAA
>JAJZCO010000080.1 GCA_021846095.1 bacterium
TAGTTTTATTATGAAAAAAAATCTATCAAAAACTATTGAACTAACTAATACTGAAAAGACTAAAAAAATATTATCTAAACGTAATTTAAATAAATAAATTTCAATACTTAATTTATTCATTCAACCTAACGTATTTATAATGATTACTGAATTTACCCCTTACTCTCTAGATATATAACTTCTTATATTTCTATTATACCCTTCTAATCAAGTATTGATGTATTTCTTACTATAATAAGCAACTATAAGGTACTCCTGGCACTAGCTTTGCCCGATAATAACATAACAATATTCTTTTATTTAAGTCGACTATTTTTAAAATACTCTTATTCATATTTTTTAATCTTATATATTACTTCATTGAACATTAGGTGTTTATATGCTTATAATAAAGTTAAGCATAAAAATTAAAATGTTAAAAAAATTATTATCATCATTACCCTATAATCCAAATACTCTCAACCAGATTTCATTTTACAGTAAACGAATGAGACAAGAAGCGAGTTTAAGAAGAATCAGTTTTATTTTTATTATATTATCTTTTTTTATTCAATTTTTTGCTTTCATTAGTCCACCTCAGCCCACTATGGCTGCATCGCCAAATGATTTAATAAATGGTGGATTTTCTTCAATTTCTCAAGCTACTAGTTTTTGTAATAACAACATCAGTAATTACGGCACAATTTTGGCTAATTATAATATAACTTGTCAAGAAATAGCTTCAGGATCAACCGTAACCCTTAATTCTGATAACTATAACAAACAGCTTTTCTCGATGGGTCGATTGCCCTATAATTTGGCCGGAGAAACTCCTGTTACTATCGCTGGAACAACTTATTATTTTAGATACTTATGGGCTTGGGATACAGCCGGATCATCGAATTATCAGGCAATAAAAGTCATTACATCTAGTGGAACACCATTTTTTTTACTTTACAGTTGTGCTAATTTGGTGTCAATCGGATTACCCCAAGCACCTAATTTAACAATCAGCAAAACTACTTCACCTGGTTTTCCGGTCAATGGTAGTACTGTTAGTCCCAACGAAATCTTATCGTATCGTATTATTTTTTCAAATACTGGAGGGGTTGCTAAAAACGTTGTAATATCGGACCCATTACCCAATAATACGACTTACACCTGGTTCGGTACGGGTGGGGCTAATACAGTGCCAACAGATTTTCAATCTAACCAAGCGAATTGGATCTATAACGATCTACCAGCTGGAGCTAATAATTATTACATTGACATGAGAGTTAGTGTTAACCCCAACGTAACACCAGGTACTAAAATTTGTAACATAGCAACAATTAGTTCTAATGAAACCTCACCCTTAAGTAGTAACCAAGTCTGTATGACCGTCGGATCATCACCAACAGTACCAACGACACCTTCTCCGACACCTGTACTACCTTCACCTTCACCTGCTCCAACACCACCACCAACTTGTCAATATAATGCCGAACTAACAGCCTCTAGTCCTGATTGTAAACCCTGTACAGCTAGCATCAATTCTCAAGACAGTATCGCCTGTATTAAAGTTTATAAAACTGCTACTGATGTAACCCAAAATAATATTAATGCTAATGGAATAACAGCCCAACCAAATGATGAAATTATTTATACTCTATACGCAGACAACACTGGCAAAGCATCGGTCAATAACTACATCTTTAGTGACAATTTAAGTGATGTATTAGATTATGCTACTTTAATAAGTGCATACGGTGGAACAATTAATAACTCCAACCAAATAACTTGGCCAGCTATTAATATACCTGCCAATTCTACTATGTCAGAAAAAATTGCTGTAAAAGTAATGAGTCCCATACCTCAAACACCAACGTCCACTTCTGATCCTGGATACTTTAATCTAGAAATGACTAATGTCTATGGCAATACTATTACAATCCATTTGCCTAGTAGTATTATTAAGACAATTGAAACAACAACAACTTCAACAACACTGGTTAATACCGGTCCAGGGACTAGTGTATTTATCATTGCAATTATAACATCAATCATTGGTTACTTCTACTTCAGATCCAGGTTATTAGCCAAAGAATCCAATCTAGTTATCCAAAATAATTTAATTTAAAAAGGATTAAAATGTCTCAAGAACAATTCATTAAACCTAAAATTGAACTGAATTTACCGGAAGGAGAAAAAGAATTATTCCTACCTACTCCTGAACAATCAGTAGAGAGTAATGTAGAAAAACCTATTGATAACCCTGAATCAGATATTAACGACTCCATGACACAAGCTCGTGAAATTATTAAAGAAGAAACCGAAAAAGATAATCCAAATATTGCTATTCCCGAACAAAATCCAAAAAATAATTATATTGATCAAAATCTGCAAAACATTCAAACCAAACAACTTTTTAATAACATTAGGCATCGTTTACCAATATTAGATAAACAACTAAGTAAAGTTATCCATCAACCTGTCATAGAAGAAGTTAGTGACAAAACTAGCAAAACAATAGCTAGATCTTCCGGAGTATTGGGAGGATCTATTTTAGCTTTTGTTGGTAGTTTAAGTTATTTAATTTTTGTAAAGTACGTTGGGATCACCTATAACTACACTTGGGTTTTTATTTTCTTTATCATCGGTTTTATAGTTGGTCTAGCTATCGAACTACTAATTAGAACACTAATAAGTAAAAATTAAGTGTTATTCTTAGAGATTAAATTGCCATTCTGATCAATAATAATTTCATTATTTTCTGGTTCATTCTGAGGGTTAATATCGGTTTTTAAATCCTCTTTTAAAACAGATGCAATTTGGTTGATCTCCACTTTTTGTAATTCATTGCTGGAAATATTCTGACTTGAAGTTACACTATTATCTCTCTTAATTTTAAATTCCGTTTCGTTTTGTAAAGAATCATTACTAATTAAAGAATTACTACCCACATTAAAATTAAATTGATTATTATCTGTAGCGACTAAGGAGTTTTTTGTATCTTGATTAAATAACTCAGCTGGATTATGTGGAATTGTTGTATTATTGTTTGTTGTCGACACTCCACCGCCATTCATGATTGATTGTTTTCTCTTAGTTAGCCAATCATCAACAACAGATGATTTTATTTTGGTAGTATCAGAGACTGTTGTATTCAATACATTGTTCA
>JAJZCO010000081.1 GCA_021846095.1 bacterium
AGTTGTAATCATACATCAGCTCAAAATTGGTCAATTAATTTAGGTTTTGTCAAAAATAATAATTACTGTTTAACTTTTACTGGCCAAAAAATTACAGTTAGCAGTAAGGTTATTTTAGACACCTGTCAAAACCTTGCAAACCAAGTGCTGTTACCTACTGGGGGTAGATTAGAAAATCCTGCTTCAAATTTATGTTTGTCTCAAATTAAAAATAATTTAGGATTGGCTAAATGTTTTTCGACTAATAAATCATTTCAAAATTGGTCGTATTATAATTTTAAAAATGACCGTTCCGTTACACTTTCTTTGATTAATTGTTCTATTAATCTTTCTCCAAATCAAAAACTTGCTTGTATGACAATGATGGCTTGGAATAATTGGAATCAACCGAATAGCAATCATTATAATTTGTTAACTCAATATACGGACAATAATGCTTATGAAGAGTGGTGTGCTGATTTTGTCAGTTATATTTATTTCGTTTCTGGGCATCCTTTCACGAATGGTGAACGAAATAATTGGGATGAGTATAATGCTAATAATATTATGTATCAAGGTTTTACATTACATCAAGCTAATTCATCATATGTACCTCAAGCCGGTGATGTGGCTTTTTTTGACTATCCCGGAGGCCATGTTGAGATGGTAGCGATCGGCGGCAAAACTCCCACATTTATTTATGGTGATTCAGCAACAATCGACTCCCAAACTGGTAATGGCGATATGGCAGCTAATAATTTATTATCCGATGGCAATTTAGGTCAAGTTACCTACTATCTTTCGCCAATCTTATAATGATTTTCTTTTATATTGTCTTAAAGATAGTGGTATAAAAATAATCAGGAGAATAATCGACCAAATCAATATTTTCCATATCGCACCATTTTCATTGATCCCAAGAGCTAGTTGACGTGAAGCGTTGGCAATTAAAGTTACTGGTTGATTGCGTGAGAAAACTTGTAACCAACTCGGCATTGAGCTGATTGTGACAAAAGCGCTACTAGCAAATGTTACAGGAAAGATAAAAACAAAACTAGCTAGTTGAGCAGTTTCTGAATCTTTAACACTCATACCGATTAGAGCAAAAATCCAAGAAATTGAAAATCCAAAAAGAGTAGCTAAGGCTACTAGCTCAACGGCTGAAATAAAACCTGCTTGAAAGCGAAAACCAAGTATATATCCAGCGGCAATCATAATTATCATCACGACAATATTTCGAATAGCATCAGATATTGTTCGACCGGCAATAACGGCCACACGACTCATTGGTAGTGATCGAAAACGGTCAATAATTCCCTTGCCCATATCTTCTGCTAAACCTATTCCAGTTTGAACGCCACCAAACATGACCATTTGAATTAATATTCCTGGTAATAAATAATCAATGTATTTTCCTCCTGGAACGTGAATCGAACTGCCAATAGCTCCGCCAAACACATAATTAAATAAAACTAAAAACATAATTGGTTGAATTGACGAAAAAAACAGTAGTTGGGGGAGTCTAACGTATCTAATTAAATTTCTTTTAGTTAAAATTAGCGTATCTCTAATAAAATTAAGCTTCATGATTTACTCTTTTCATGTATTAGATTTGGTTAGTGTTAAGAAAACGTCATCTAGTGATGGTCGATGCAGAGATAATTCTTCAATTAGAATTTTAGAACTATTGAGTAGCTCAACAATTTTCATTAAATCTTTGGCTCCATGATTAACAGGTATGGTCATTTTTAAAGATGTATCGTTAAATTCAGGTGGGTATTTCGCTATTTTTTTAATGACTGATATAGCTAAATCTTTATCTTTTATATTCTGTAACTGACACTCCACGACGTCATTACCAAGCCGATTTTTTAATTGATCTGCAGTCCCCTCGGCTACTATTTTGCCGTGATTAACAATGGCAATAAAATTAGCTAATTCATCTGCCTCTTCTAAATATTGAGTGGTTAGTAATATAGTAGTACCGTCTTTAACTAATTGTTGGATTATTTTCCATAAGTCGAGTCTAGTTTTTGGGTCTAAACCAGTAGTTGGCTCATCTAAAAATAATATTTTAGGATGACCAATTAAGCTGGCTCCCAAATCCAATCTACGTCGCATACCACCAGAGTAGGTGTTGACAATCCTTTTGGCTGCATCGGTCAAACTAAATTGATCTAATAACTCTAAAGTTCGTTTTTTAGTTTCTTGGCTAGATAATCCATACAATCTACCGGTCATATATATATTTTCATAACCAGTTTGAAATTCATCAATAGCTGCATATTGTCCAGCTAAACCGATTAATCGTCTAACACTGTCGGGATCCTTTACGACATTAATACCATAAACCTCAGCATGACCACTGGTTGGTTTTGTTAGAGTAGATAAAATTTTGACTATCGTAGTTTTACCGGCTCCATTGGGGCCTAAAAGTCCCAAAATCTGACCCTCATTGGCAGATAATGTAATGCCTTCTAATGCCTTAATATCACCATAATGCTTGGTTACGTTGCTTAATTTAAAGGCCTCAGTCATAGGACTAATTATATGATTTATAATTTTTAAAACAAGTAATTTGGTACAATAGTATATAAGGAAAAATTAAATAAATGGTGTTGAAACAAACATTTGTATCGTTTAAGATATATAATTTTCGAGTATTTATTATTGGTCAGGGTATTTCAATGATTGGTACTTGGATGCAGACAATTGGACTAGCTTGGTTAGTGCTACAAATTTCTCATTCTGGCACTACTCTTGGATTCGTAGTTGCTTTACAATTTTTACCAATATTATTTTTTGGAATGTATGGTGGTTTGGTTGCTGATCGTTTTAATAAAAGAAAGATTCTATTTATTACTCAATTTAGTTTTAGCATTTTAGCCTTAATTTTAGGAAGTTTAGTATTAGAAAAATTAATAACAATTAATTTAATTTATCTTTTTGCGATACTTTTTGGATTAGTTAATACAATTGATAACCCTACAAGGCAGTCATTTGTGATTGAAATGGTAGGTCGCGATAAGGTCAGGAATGCTGTTACATTAAATTCTACTATGGTTAATTCGGCTCGGGTTATAGGCCCGTCTATAGCTGGAATTTTAATTGCGACT
>JAJZCO010000082.1 GCA_021846095.1 bacterium
CGATGAAATCGGTTCGCCTAGTGTCTTAAAAAATAGCGGTGGAATTTATTCTAAACTGCTTAGTTTAGTTGAAGATAAAAATGAAACCAGTAAAAAGAAATTACAATCATACGAGATCAATGATTAATATAAAATTTTATATTTAGTTTTTTTGATGTTAATTTAATATAATATTTAGATATGAGAAAATCGGTTCGAGCTATTATTATAAAAGATAATAAATTACTACTAATGTATCGTAATAAATTTGGCACGGAATATTACTCTTTAATCGGTGGTGGGATTGAGATCGGCGAGACAGCTGAAGGGGCTTTGTCTCGTGAAATATATGAAGAATCTTCAATTAAAATCGCTAATCCTAGACTAGTGATTGTAGAAGATGCTGGCAAGATGTTCGGTCTGCAGTACATTTATTTATGTGAATATGTTTCCGGCGAACCTAATTTAGATCAAGATTCAATTGAGTTTAAGATTAATGCCGACGGTAAAAATATTTATAAACCTTTATGGGTTGATCAGAGTTCGTTACCGGATCTTAACCTATTACCAGTCGAATTAAAAAATAGCTTAGTTTTATATCTAGAGAATGGTTTTCCGTCGGAAGTTTCAAATATTACGGTTAGTAATTAATAATTAATTTTAGGGAGTATAAGTATTAATATGACATCAAAACGTTCCAGAGTATTTGCATTATCGGGCGCAGTATTATTTTTGATAACAGCTTCTTCTTTAACAATAGTTGTTATTGTGGCTTTAATTCAAAGTAGCCATTCTAGTACACCAGCCACCTCTAGTAATAATTCAACTACAAACAGTCCAACAACTACGGGTAAATTACAAGGAACCCCTTTAGCTAATTTTACCCCAAATGGTAATATCACTCGACTGACTTATCAAGATGAAGTTGTTGGCACCGGAGCAGTGGCAAAAGCAAATAGCAATGTCACCGTTAATTATACTGGGGCTGTTGCGGCAACTGGAATAATTTTTCAAAGTTCTAAAGACACCGGTAAGCCGGTGACATTTAGTCTTAATCAAGTGATTTTGGGGTGGCGACTTGGTGTCCCTGGCATGAAAGTTGGTGGAACTAGAAGATTGTTTATTCCAGCTGCTATGGCCTATGGAGCTAATCCTCCAACCGGGTCGGGAATTCCAGCTAACGCTGCCTTGGTTTTTGATATATCTTTGCTCAAGGTTAATTAATAATGTACTAAAAAACACAATATGTAGTGTATTGTACTTAATATAAGCACTATATATACTGTTTATATAACTAATGTTAATTAAAAAATTAAAAGGAATAAATATGTTAAAAAGTGTTACTATTTTTACTACCAATACTTGTGCTTATTGTCGGATGGTTAAGAAATACTTGTCTATTAAAGGTGTTTTATATGATGAGGTTAATCTAGATGAAAATCCACATCGTCGAAGCGAAGCTCAACAACTTTCGGGCGCTTTAACCGTTCCAATTACTGTTGTGACAAAAATTGATGATACCAAAGAAGTTATTGTTGGTTATAATTTAGCTCGTCTAGCTCCAGCAATAGCTTAGTTCGAATTCATAATTTAAATTGTAGGAGTTTCGAGTGATAGATAAAACTAAACAAATTATAGTTTATGGTGCCGATTGGTGTCCTGATTGTCACCGTAGTAGGGGTTTATTGACCGATTTAAATATTAGTTTTGTTTATATTGATATTGATAAAAATCAAGCTGCTAAGAAAAAAATGTTAGATTTAACTGGTGGTCGTAACGTAATACCAACAATTATTTTACCTGACGGAAAAATATTGCAAGAACCATCCAATCAAGAGTTAGAGGCAGCATTAGGTGTTAATTTAAAACAAACAGCTCAAGACAAAGAATATATTTATGATGTTATCATGATCGGTGGTGGCCCAGCCTCATTAACCGCTGCTATATATACCACTCGAGAAAGAATCGAGACTTTAATTTTAGAAAAAGGTGTGGTTGGTGGTATGGCTGCCCTAACTGATGTGATTGACAATTATCCTGGTTTTGAAGAAGGTGTTACGGGGCTCGATTTAGCTGATCATCTCCAAAAACAAGCTGAAAGATTTGGGTCTAAGATTGATTATAATGAAGTGACTTCAATAACAATTGAAGCAGGTAACATTAAAAGGCTTAAGACAACGAACGGTGATTTACTAGCAAAAGCCGTTTTAATTGCTACTGGATCTGACTATAAAAAAGTTAATATCCCTGGTGAGAGTGAATATTTTGCCAGAGGAGTTCATTATTGTGCTACTTGTGATGGTGCATTTTATCGAGATAAAAAGATTGCCGTTATCGGGGGTGGTAATTCGGCCGTTCAAGAGGCTTTATTTTTGACTCGTTTTGCTTCTCATATCGATTTACTAGTTAGATCAAGCATTAAAGCTAGTGATGTCTTACAAGAGAAAATCGATGAGCTGGTATCTGAAGGTAAAATTACAGTTCATCTTCAGACTAAAACTTTAGCAATAGAGGGTGAAAATAATGAGGTAAAAAGAGTATTAATTGAGGATGGGTCATCCAATAAATCCAAATTAGAAGTTGATGGTGTATTCGTTTTTGTTGGCTTAGAACCTAATTCAAAATTTTTAGTTGATTCGATTATTGAACTCGACGACATTGGTTTTGTTAAAACTAATGATAATCTTGAAACTGCTATGTCGGGCGTCTTTGCCGCTGGTGATATTCGCTCTGGCGCGACGATGCAGATTGCTTCGGCAATCGGTGAAGGGGCTACGGCTGCTTTAAAAATTCGACACTACTTAGAGGGTTAGTATTCTATCGGGATTTAATTATAGCCAGGAAAGAAATCAGTAATAATTCTTTTTTGATCGTCGATGATTTCTTTTAGTGATTTTGATAAACTTTTAACCATTGAATCTGGTCCTGATAGGTAAAATAAAGTGTTATTGGTCGGTTGGATAATGTCGATTATCATATCAGTGTTTAATTGACCTTGTTCTCCGCCCCAAGCCTCAGTTGGCTGGTTGACGACGATGGTGGTTGGTAGTTTATACTTTTCAAAAAAATTATTAAAAATAATATCAGATTCA
>JAJZCO010000083.1 GCA_021846095.1 bacterium
TAATTTTGATCACCGTGAGATTTTAATATAATATTTTTTCTAATATGATAATACGTTGTTAAAATATGTCTTTCATTGGAATTGTCTAACCACTCTTCATGCCAGACCCAAGTATGAGGATTTAGACAAAAGAATTCGCGACGGTGACCTGGTTTGATTGGTCCAAAGAGTTTACCACCCATAATAGCTTCTGTTTCTAAAACACTAGTATAGACTTTATCATATCGTTTTTTAGCTAAAACAGCTGGTTGAATTTTAGGTAGTAAGGGAAAAATAGGCATCATTTACACCTTTTTTAGCTAATTCCAAAGATGTTGATGATTGAACGCTCTGATCAACATTCTTTATTTCTGTCACCGTTACTACATTATTATTTTCATAAAATGGCATCAAATCACTTTTAGCAGTCCTAACTATGGCTAGCCTAGTCTGAATAGCAGTATCTAGTTCACTACTTCTAACAATATTTTGTTGTTCATTATTCCTTAGCATATTTCATAAATCCTACAATTTAAATAATTGTTTAGCATTAATAGTAGTTTGATTAATCACCTTTTGTAACGACTCACCTCTTAACTTGGCTAAAAATTCTGTGATATATAGCACATTTTTAGGCTCATTTAGTTTACCACGTAACGGTACTGGCGTCAAGTACGGAGAATCTGTCTCAACTACCAAACTTGTCAAAGGTATAGATCGATACATTTCGATCTGATCGCTATCTTTAGTAAAAGTGGCCATACCATTAACGCCTATTTTAAAATTATAATCTAATGCCCGTTCTAAATTCTTTCTAGAATCAGTAAAACTATGTATTACTCCAGAGATTGGCATATTTTGCTCAATAATAGGCCAAAAATCTTCGAAAGCCGATCTAACATGAAAAATCAGTGGTAGATTATGTTTCTTCGCTAAATTAACTTGATATTTAAATACTTCAATCTGAGATTCTTTTGAAGAATGATGATAATAATAATCTAAACCACATTCTCCAATTGCTTTAACAATCTTACTAGACAAAAGTTGTTCGAATTTTTGTTTAGAGAAAACATCTCCAGCGGCATGAGGATGAACCCCAACTGAAGCATAAACATCTGGATAAGTCTCACCCAAGTCAACAGCTAATTTACTATCTAAAAAATCACAACCTACCGCAATCACAATTTTAACTTTATTAGCCTGAGCTCGCGTCAATACATCTAGTATAGTCAAATTAGGATCTTTAGTCCATAATTCTGATACTGACTGGTTAATTGATTGAATATGGCAATGAGTATCGACTAGATAATCCATTATTTTTTATCTAATTTGGGGAACAAAATCTGACGAAACTTTTCTTTTGTAGATAAATTAAATATTTTCTTCATATTAAGTGCGGTATTTGGCATAAAAGGTCCGATTAAAATACTAATCTCTAATAAATTACTGGCTTGATAGATTAAGACCTCTTTTAAGTGCTCCATGTCACCACTCTGAGCAATCTCCCATGGTTTAGTTTCATCAATATACTGATTAAGACCCCTAACTTGCTCCCAAACCACGTCTAAAGCTCGATCAAAACGACATTCCGATAAAGCTTGAGTATAACCAGCAATATCGTGTTGAGCGATGTTGATTGAGATTAATTCCTCAGCAAAATATTTATCAAATAAAGTGATGGTTCGTTGAACAGCATTACCAAGTTCATTTGCCAGTTCATTATTATAAGCTTTTTCGAATAATGACCAGTTAAAATCACCGTCACCATAACTTGGAATATGTCGCAAAAAATAATATCTAAAAGCATCTGGTCCATAAATATTAATGATTTCGTCTGGAGAAATAGCATTACCAAGTGATTTACCGATTTTTAAACCATTTAAAGTTACAAACCCATGGACATATAATTTTTCCGGCAATTGAAGACCAAGACTTAAAAGCATTGCCGGCCATATAGCACCATGAAATCTTAAGATATCCTTTCCAACAACTTGCACCTTGGCTGGCCAATACGATTTATATTCTTCACTATCGGGGTAACCCAAAACCGTAATATAGTTCATCAAAGCCTCAAACCAGACGTACATAACTTGAGAGTTATCGTTAGGTATTTTAATACCCCAATTTATTTTATCTTTGGGTCGAGAGATTGAAATATCATCTAAACCACTATCAATTAAGGTTAAAATTTCATGCGATTTATTCTCAGGCAAAATATTAAAAGTTTTATTTAGTATGGCTTCCTTAATAACATCACCATATTTACTAAGTCTGAAAAAATAATTTTCTTCTTCTATTTTTTCAAACGGACGATTATGATTTGGGCAAATACCATTATGCGTTTTAACTTCCGTTTCAGTAAAAAAGGCTTCATCACCAGTGCAATACCAACCGACATAACTAGCTTTATAAATATCTTTCTCAAGTAATTGCCATATAGCCTGAGCGCGCTTAATATGATCGGCATCAGTAGTACGAATGAAACGATCGTATGAAATGTTTAACTTATCAGCCAAATCAGAAAACTTAAGACTAATCTTGTCAGCTAGCTCTTTTGGAGTAATTTTTAAAGCTATCGCTTTTTCAGCTATCTTACCGCCATGTTCATCAGTACCAATACTAAATATTACTTGTTTTTTTTCTAGGCGTGCTAATCTTGCTAAGACATCGGCCTGAATCAGCTCCATGGCATAACCGATATGTGGATCACCATTAACATACGGAATAGAAGTAGTAACAAAATAATTGCTCATAAATATTTAATACCTATTATACCGATAAAAAAGAAAAAAATTAAGTGTTAGCCTTTAAATTGGATGTATAATAGCCCAGTGCCTACATTTTGGACAAAGTTGGTATCTTGTTGTTGGCCCAAGTCTAATTCCTTTTAGTAAGCTATTCCCGATCCACCTGGTTTCAAAATGATGCCCTTTGCGGCAACGCACTTTTATTTTTCCTCTGATCGAATAACCTTTTCTTCCCATTACAATGTTAAATAC
>JAJZCO010000084.1 GCA_021846095.1 bacterium
GACACTCGACTGATCAATTTGATTATTATTAACATCATCTTCAGTAAATTGATTGATAACTTTATCTGTAATATTAACCTTGTATTGTTTTAAAATATTTCTTATTCCATCTTCACTAGCCATATAGACATCCAAGGGATGACCGATTTTAGTCGTTAGAAAATCTATCGCCTGAATATTATCAGCTTCTAGCATAGCTACTGCTAATTTTCCATCGACAAACCCGATTGGGACAGCCATATAATTTTGAGCTAAATCTTGAGGAATATAATCTAAAATTTTTTCATTTACATATACTTTCATTAAATTAACGTAGGGTATTTGATTAATTAAGGCCATATACTTAGTTAGCTGTTCATTATCCAAGTAATTGTTTTTAATCAAAAGGCTGACAAAAGAATCCCCATTTTTAGCGGCTTCTTTGGTTACACTATCAATATCTGATTGACTTAAAATATTTTCGTCAATTAAATATTGTTTTAATTTAGCCTGTGATGCGTCAGATAATAGACTCATATCCTATGTCTTTCCCCTAATTTGCGGTTGGTGTAAATGGATTAGCGTTATTATTATTATTAATTATAGTGTATGGGGTAAAATCGATGGATTGTTTATTAAAATATATATTATTTGGCTTTGGAAAGTTAGAACTAATAATTGGAACATTCTCAATCTGATTAGTATTACTGGTTGATAAAAACATCTTTGGAATAAATAAAGCAAAAATAAAACTAAAAATTAATATAATAAATAATGTCAAATAATTAGACTGCTTCATACTATTAATTAACCGTTTCCTTTAATATTTTAAAATTAATTGATGGCTGATAAAAAGTTTGAGCCGATATAATGACGTTTAGATTCGTTTGATCACCAGAGATATTAATTTTTAAAATATCGATTGGTCTAATTGATTTTTCCATTACATTAATAAGTTGCTGTATAGCAGTATAATTGCCATCTACCGAAATTTGAAAAGGTATAGTATTAACTCCGTTAGTTTGATTAAGCGTAGTATTTGACTGATCAATACCAGTAATACTATTAATATTCACACCTTGAGAAGTTAATAAATTTTGTAAAGAAGAAACTAACTCTGGGAAATCATAGCTACTTGGAAGAGCATCTAAAATGATTTTGGAATTATCTCCGCCGTTAATAGAATTAGCATTGCTACTACTACCCCCAATTATATTAACTGGCGGTTTGATAAAATTTTGAAAAGAATGGCCTAGACTATTACTGACTGAAATATCTTTATTTAAATTACTAAGAGCAGCGTTTTGCAGGTTAATAACTTTTTGCTGATACAAATATCTATTCCATAAAAGATTAATCGAAAAAATAAAAAATAGGGTTAAAAATATACCGACACCGACAGTAGCAGTAATAACATTAGCAAAATGATTTATTTGATTTTTTTTAGAATTATTTTGCATGGTATATGTCCTAATTTAAGGTATTACTTTTTTTAAATAAATTATTAACACTACTTGTGGTTGGTTGGCCTAGAACAGATCGGGTCGTGACTAAATTTGGTACCTCAAGTTTAATGGAGTCTGTACTATTAAATATCGTCGGATCAAAACTGAAATTAATGCCATAACTAGCCGGACTATTGTTCGTAGATGATGAATTATAAGAAAAAGAGCTTAAAATAACGTTCGAAAAAGCCAAACTTTTCTGATTTTTATTGGCACCATTTAAGTTTATATAATTAGTGTATTTTAAGGTATCAACAAATTGATTAACTATTTGTAAGTTACTAGCCGATCCGCTAATCACAATAGTTTGTTGATTAAAATCAACACTAATTGAAGATATGGTAACAGTAGAAGGTGTTAATTGATTAATATAATCGAACAACCGAGACACAACCGGTGGTTTAGTTTCAATACTAGGCAATGTTTGAAGTTGATTCTGAATAGTTAATATCTTATTTAAATTACTATTACTAGATAAAGTAGCACTTTTTGTTTGAACTATCTGATCTATTTTTGATAAATTATTGTTTTGAAAAAATAATACATAAACCAATAACACAACGAAAATAAGAAAACTCGTTCCCACAACAATAAACGTCACAAAAAAAGATATCTTTTTTAATAGTTGAACTCTTAAAAATTCTTTTTTAATTGAAGGTATTAAATTAAATTGAATCATTAATACCTCTCCGCTAAACCGACAGCAACTGAAAATTGATTAGAAACTGCCATTAATTGAGCTCTAATCTCTGGATTAAAATTAACATTTGTCCAGGCATTACCTATTTCGACACTTATACTAAATCGATTAGCCACAAAAACTGGCAACTCCGGTATAATAGCTCCCACACCAGCTACGATAATTTTAGTTATTTTTTGATTAACATACCTTTCGTTGAAAAATTTAATTGATTTTTCAATTTCAATCATCAAACTTTCAATAGTGCTAATAGCTGCTTGATAAATTTGACCTTCAATTTTATCTTTACTAATACCAAATTTATATAAAAATTGTTCAGCTTGTGAAATTTCACTATTTAAATTTTGAGCTACAGCTCTAACGATTGTATCGCCACCAATTGAAATTGATCTAGCTAAATGAGGTAAATTATTAAAAAGAACTACTAGATCAGTACTTCTAGCTCCAATATCAACGATCACGACTGTGTCCATATTAGATAATGGAACTAATGATCTAGAAATAGCCATAACGTCTGGTTCAAAAGCGATAACATTAAGACCGGCACTTTCAATTAAATCAAGTTGAGATATAGTAAAGTCTTTAGTTGTAGAAGACAACAAAAGATCTGCCTTAGTTTTATCTTTAGGAGATTCTCCTAAAATTGCCCAATCGATAATTGAATCTTCAATAGAGGTAGGTATAAAAACATCGGCTTGATAACTAAT
>JAJZCO010000085.1 GCA_021846095.1 bacterium
ATTATTATTTTAACTAAACCGGATCGAATATCTTTTTTTAACAAAATATCACCCAATTTTGAAATCTTACCTTCACCATATAAAGAATTTAGTTTTGCCGAACAATTCGGTTTTAAAAAACAATTAAATTACCTAAAACCCGATTTGGTTCATTTTGGTATGACTCAACAACCTATTTTATATCGAGGTAAAACTATTACCACAATTCATGACTTAACAACTATTAGGTTTAATAATCCAGCTAAAAATAAAGTTATATTTAAAATTAAGCAAAATATTTATAAAGCAGTGATTATTATTGCTTCAAAAAAATCTAAATTTATTTTAACCCCATCTAATTTTGTTAAAAAAGATTTGGTTCATTTTTCTAAAATAAACCCCAATAAAATAATTGTAACTTATGAAGCAGCCGATAAAATTTCTGAAGAACCACTAGCTGTAGAAAATTTAATTAATAGCAAATTTTTATTATATGTAGGTAGACCGAATCCTCACAAAAACCTTGAGAGATTAATTAAGGCATTTGAAGTTTTAAGAAAAACATATCCTGATTTATTGTTAGTACTAGCTGGTAAAAAAGATGCTAATTATCTGAAAATTGAATCAAATTTACAGTCTGATATTAAGCCTTTCATTATTTTTACTGATTTTATTAGTGATGGTCAGCTTCGTTATTTATATGAAAACTGTTTAGCTTATATTTTCCCATCTCTGAGTGAAGGTTTCGGACTACCAGGGTTAGAAGCTATGATGCATGGTGCACCTGTTATTAGTTCTAGTAATACTTGTCTGCCTGAAATATACGGGTCAGCAGCTAGTTATTTTAATCCCTTAAATATCGACGACATGGTGAGGAGTATTAGTTTAGTTTTATCAGACAAAAATATTAGAGATAAATTAATTGCCAGTGGTTATAGTCAAGTAAAAAAATATTCCTGGCAAAAAACAGCCGAACAAACTCTAGCTATCTATAATAAAGCTTTTTAAATTTATTCTTCAATCGCCTTCTTGAGAACTATATGACGATCTCTTCCCTCGCCGATCGAATCCGAACTAAGACCATATTCAGCTGCTAATTGATGGATAACTCTTCGATCTGCTCCATTCATTGGTTCTAAATCCATAGTAATATCTTTTTCTTTAACTTCCTTAACCCATTTTTCTGCTTTTTCTTTCAGGCGATCGGCTCGATGTTTCTTATAATCTGCAATGTCTAAATTAACTCTGATATGTTCATAATTTTGATTCTTCAAGGCTGTTGTAACTAAATATTGTAAAGACCTCATATTTTCACCTTTTTGACCAATCAAAAAACCATTCATATGAGTACTGGGTATCGCGAGTTGAATTACCTCCTCATCAATACTAGAAGTAACATCGGTATTTAATCCAAAAAAAGACAGTAGATCTTCTAAGTACTTCTGGGCATATAACGCGGCTTCATTAATTGATGGGTTCATCTTTTTTTCCTTTTTATATTTTGTTTATTCTTGGGTTTTAATGGTTTATTAGTAGTTGGAGTATCGACAATTTCTGCTTCTGGAATATTATCAACATCTTTCGATGGTTTATCGGCGATCTCTTCCATTTGTTCTTCATCCTCTCTTAAAACATAGGACTGCTGGATATAAGCTACTATTCCTCCTACTAACCAGTATAAGCTTAGGGCTGAAGCTAGTTCAACAGTGAAAAAGAAAATCATGACTGGCAGTAAATAACGAGTACTTTTACCAACAGCGGCATTAACTTCTGATTGATCAGCTTGTTTACCACTACTAGCGTCTTTTAAGATAGATCTAAGACCTCTTTGTTCTTTGGTGGTTGGCATTAATTGCTTACTTTGAAAATATTGAGCGACAGCACTTCCGATGACTATAATCATAGCCGGAATATATAGTCCCTTAGGACCAAGAGCACTTCGACTTAAGTCAACTATACTAAAAAGAGTATTGTCGAAAAGATGGATATTAGTAGCTAAATGTTTCATCCATGATAAATGCTGTAAAAACGGATAGGCAAAACTAATCAAATTATGGGGGTTTGAAATAACTTTTCTAAGACCACTATATAAACCAATTAAAACAATAAATTGGACTATTAAGATTGGGAAAGTACCGAGTGGATTAATCCCTCTCTCTTTATATAATTCCATTAATAGTTGTGATTCTTTTTGACGACTACCCTTGGTTTGAGCTTTAATTTTTTTTATCTCGGGTTGAAGCTTTCGCATTACTTTGGCTTGATTTAGTTGTTTTTTAACTAATGGCCAAAGTAAAAACCTGATAATTATAGTAAAGATAATAAGAGCTAAACCAAAATTATGTCCAGGCAAAATAGCATAGACAAAAACTAATAGATTAAAAATCGGCTGAACAATAAATGTCGTAAACATTTTTTAGTTTTCTCCTGTAGTTTAGTAATAACTATATCATAAACCAATCAATCAAGGTAAGTGTCTTTGATTAAAATTAAATTTAAAGTTTTAATGTTAGATTATTTCTATTTACAGATTGGTTTTTATAAATAAAAAGTTGTTTAAAATATAAGGACTAAAAATTCTTAAAACTAGTTATTCTAATCATATTTGGGGTATTAATATAACTTATATTAATACAGTTGAAAGATTTATTTAGTTAGTTACTTTTATTGATTACTGTAGTAGATATATAGTTTCCTGGAAATTAAGTAATAGTTTAGAGAATAGTTTTATTATTGCTATCTTAAAACAAAAATATTGAACTTTATAGCAGATTGTAACTTAGGTATACCAAGTATTTGTAATTCCAATCAAGCCTTAAATTACCTTAACTTTTAATAAATTTAAAACTAAAACACATATTTAAGAAAGTGACACTTCGAATATAAACTTAGGGCAATATATTT
>JAJZCO010000086.1 GCA_021846095.1 bacterium
AACCCATTCAAAATACACATAATAGTTTATCAATAAAAACATCACCCAATGAATATAAAGCAATTAATAAATACCTAGAAAAAACTACTTCAAACGGTATTATTCAACTAGCTGACGTAGGCTGTGGTAGTGGTAATCTAGGTATCTCAATTAGCTTAGAACTTCCAAAAACAACAGTAGATTTAATTGATAATTCACTGCCTGCCCTTCAAGTGACTAAAATTAATGTAGCAAAATATTCAACAGATAACTTAGTTATCGAAAGTTACCTGCTAAATAACACATCTAAAGACTACCAAATCATAATAGCTAATCTACCCTACGTACCAGATGGTTTTCCAATATCCGAATCAGCAAAATTTGAACCAAAACACGCTTTATATGCTGGCAATGATGGATTGAAATATTACCGTGAATTATTTAATCAACTGTCTGAAATTAAAATAAAACCGTTGTACATAATAATCGAAAAAATGCCTATTTTAGATACTAGACTAGCCGAGTTAACTAAACATTCTAGCTATAAAACTATACTAACTAGTAGATATGTTAATGCCTACCAATTAATGTTATAGCTCATTACTGGTATCAATTTACTACTTACAGTTTTAATTATACACCAATAAACTCGTATACATCGGACCTAAACATTTAGATTTATTAGCTAAGCGAGATGTACTTTTTTTTACGATATACTTGTACCTCTTAGTTTATTTCCCAGCTATATTTGAGATAATTTTATCACCTAATAGACCAATACCGAGTAGATTGACTTATACCCCTATTTACAATATTATTGAATACATTATTTATTTAAATTAAAAGTGCCCTGTAGCATAGCTAAGCTCTAATTTACCGATGGCTCGGCTCCTAGTGTTACATTAACTACTATTTTTTTATTGTTTCTTAAAATCGATAAACTGACGACTTGACCAGATTGGTGCTGATATAATAATCCAGTCAGAGAATTACTTTGGTTCACCTTAACCCCGTCAACAGCAGTTATTATATCCTTGACCTGCAGTCCTGCTTGAGCTGCTGGACTATTTGGTATTATAGATGGTAGTGCCGAATTAGTGCTCGGAGGAATATACGCTCCATTTATAACACTAAGATTATACTGGTTAGCAACATTAGCAGTTATTGGTATATACCTAACCCCCAAATAAGGTAACGAAAATTTACCAGTCTTTAAAACTTGACTGATTAAACCCGTCACATCATTAATCGGGATAGCGAAACCAATGTTTTGAGCATTACCAGCTATAGCAGTATTAATACCGATGACTTGTCCGTTCATATTAACTAACGGTCCTCCAGAATTACCTTCATTAATAGCTGCATCAGTTTGAAAGAGATCCGTCAGATTTTCTGTACTACTGCTTGAGGTGGAGAATGGGCTTAAACTACCACTACCACCCGAACTAGAAGCTTGGACGTTACGTCCAAAACCGGAGATTATACCACTCGTAACGGTATTATGAAATTGACCTAAAGCATTGCCGATCGCTACTACACTGTCACCAATACTTACATCGGATGAATTACCTATGACGGCTGGAGTTAATTTTTGACCATTTAAATTATTGATCTTTAAAAATGCTACATCTAGACTATCTGTCGGACTAGTACGACCCAAAACACTGACATTTTTAAGCTCTACCCCGTTACTTAAGGTCACCGAAACATTAGTTGTTCCGACTGGTACAACATGACGATTAGTTAGAATTAAACCGTTGGAAGATATAATGATGCCTGTTCCGGCGGCTTGTTCTACTCCAGGTGATGAATAACCAAATAGTCCAAATCCAGACAAAGGATTTGAACCGGTACTTGAACCAGTATTAATTGTTACATTAATACTGACTACACTTGGACCGACTGTTTTGGCAATTTGAGAGATTAATTGACTCTGAGAAGTAACTATTTTCTTCTGATTAGACAAACCAACCCCAATTGTACCGATACTATTATTCTTATTCTCTATGTATGATCCAAGAAAACCACTAGCAGAAGATAGAATAATAATAAAAATCATTAAGTACATGAATCGAAACTTACGATTTTTTAAAATATCAGCTAACGAAAAACTAGGTATCGTAATAGTGTAAGTGGCAGCTCTTCTGTCTGCTCCAGTTTTTGATTTACTAGATACACTATACTCTTTATTATCAACAGATTGAACTGGTTGATTAGTATCGGATTCATTTAAGTTTAGGCCCATTATTTTACCTCCTTTTTTTAAAAATTAATATTGCTTAAACTGCTTTATTAGTCCAACCCGAGAAAAAAACAATTAAAATAACCGTAAAAACAATAATACCTAAAAATTGCCATCTTATTAATCGGTTAATTTTTTTAAAATTATCAAAATAATAGAGTAAGGCTAAGCCATATCCTAAAATACTTAAGAGCAAAGCTGGTTGAGAAATGACTTTATAATATATTAGCCAATGTCCAGTTAGCCAAGCAAAAGCAGCAGCAAAATATGCCCAAAAATATGCCAATAACTTATCATAAGGTTCTTCGAAATTATTTAAGAAATGTCTAGCAGCAAAATAACAAATCACACCGACTAACAAGGTTATACCCCAAATAGATCCAGCCGACCAAATAACATACAGCGCCATTAAACCTAAAAATTGCCCTATTAACGCCTGGAGAGATACCATCCCTAAATTAGTTGCTGGTTTAATGACAGTTAGCCAAACAATATATAATAAAACCCACATTAATTGTAATGCCATACTGGTTGTATTAACCATAAACAATACTAAAGAAATACCAACAATAATATCAATAGCATTGGCTTGAATATTAACTGGCCAGAATCTAGGTCTTATCGCAAACATACGCCATTTACTTAAC
>JAJZCO010000087.1 GCA_021846095.1 bacterium
TACTAAATTTTGTTTTAAATAATTGAGAATATAAGCCAGTATCGCACCGCTTTCTCTCATAGCTTTAATTTCTGTTTCAGTCTTTATTCTAGTTTGCATCAGTTAATCGCCTCATTATCAATAAAATATAGATTAGACGTCAATATATTTCATAATCTCATCATGAACTTCTATTGGGTCTTTTTCGGCATCAATATTATACACCGGAGCATTTTCTTTTTTTAAATAATCTAAAATTGGTAAAGTTATTAAACTATATTCCTTAAATCTTAAGGCAATTGCTGAAGGTGTATCGTCTAGCCTACCCCTCTTTAACAATCTGACTTTGACTGTTTCTAATGAGGCTTGTAAATTAAACACTGCTGTCAAATGGATTCGATTAGAATGTATTTGACTTAACAGCCATTCTGTTTGAGGAATTGTTCTAGGAAAACCATCCAATAAAAATTCTTGATTTAAATCAATTAAATTCAAAGTTTTATCAACTAAACCGATAACTTCTTCATCACTTAATAATTCACCCTGAAGCATCTTTTTACGTCGTTCACCAGTAACCAAAACACGAAACAATTCACCAGTTGAGACCCAAGCATAACCATGCTCATCGGCGAATATTCTTCCTTGCATACTTTTTCCAACACCAGCAACACCCATTAATATTATCATGGCATCAGCTTTGCTTTAACTATTTGAGCAATTAATGATCCATCAGCCCGGCCAACTGTTTTAACCTTAACTTCTGTAATAATCTGCCCCATGTTATTAGAATCTTTTTTCGCTAAAATTTCATCAACAATTTTTTCTACTTCATCTGTCGTTAATTGTGTCGGTAAATAGCTCGAAATAATAGCCTTCTCTTTTAAAGATTTATCTGATCGCTCTTTAGAACCACCCTGTAAGAATAAATCTGCACTTTCTTGAGCTTTTTTAACTTCACTAGCTAAAACTCGAAACATCGCTTCATCTTCTAGTTTAACGCTTCTATCTAAATTGGCAGATATTTTAGCATACAATATAACACTTTTAAGCCCTCTTAAAATCTCGACCAGATGAGTTTCTTTGTTAAGTAAAGCTTGTTTTAAATCCTGATTGATTCTGTCTTCAATCATTTACTTTTTTAACGTTGACCTAATTTAATTTTTTTCATTTTTATAATTTTTCTTTCTTGTCTAACGATAGCTTTTAAGCGACGGTCTCGTTTCGAAATATTTTTTTCGAAAAATTGATTTTGTTTGACTATAGCGAAAACACCAGACTGTTGTACCTTACGGTTAAAACGTCTCAGCATATTTTCTAATGATTCTTTAGAATCTTTTCTTGTAACTTGTATCATAATTATAAAATATTGTACCTGATAAGTGTTAATATTGCAAACTAAAAAATTTAGTTTGTGATTCTTTTTTGATTAGTCCGTTGTGATTTTAGCACAATACTTTGTAATTCTTTAAAAATAGGAAACTGCTTATTGGTTGAGTAGACTTTAGTATTACCTTGTTTTTCAGCCGTTAAAAATCCAACTTTCTCTAGTTTTTTTAATTCTCGTTGAATATTACCCGCATCCTCTTTAATAAGCTTGGCTAGACCCCTAACATGGGTCTTAAAATCGGGATACTTGGCATAAATGACAATTATCTTTCGTCTAACTCGTGAAGTAATAAATACATCTAACATTTTTTTATTGTTATCCAAACAACGATAATTATTTAAGTATAAGTTTGTTTTTTAATTATTACAACCCCATTTTTAATAAATTTTGATTCTGGCATCTATCAATCTATACTTGAAATTATCATGCAATATTATGAAGTTTGGGTAAGTTCTAACAGTTATCATTCTCAAGAAAATTTAACTTACCATCATGAAAAAAAACTAAAGGTTGGTCAAATTATACTAGTAGAACTAAGACAACAATTAGTAACCGCTTTCATTATTAAAACAACAACTAAACCACGGTTCAAGACTAAAAAAATTTATCAAATTTTTAATTTACCGATACTACCAAATCATTTAATCCAAACTGGTAAATGGATGTTATTTTATTATCCATCAACTATTGGTACTGTTTCTAGACTTTTACTACCAATAAACCTATCAGCTACCACGATTATTGATCTTCCTCCAGTCACTACTGTACCTATCAATAACCTTAAACTTAATCAACTACCACCCCTCACTACAGACCAAAAAAAAGCCTTAAAATTAATGCAAGAAAAAAACAGTTATTTACTGCATGGTGTCACCGGCAGTGGAAAGACTCGGCTCTATATTGAATTAATCCATCAAGCTTTGTCTAATAATCAATCAGTGTTAATTTTAACTCCCGAAATTAGTTTAACATCACAACTCATCAATAATTTAGAAAAGATTTTTGATAAATATATTTTTAGTTGGCATTCAAAACAAACAGCTAAACAAAGAGAGAAAAATTGGCTAAATATTTTAACTAACAACTCTCAACCAAAAATTATTGTTGGTCCTAGATCAGTCTTATTCAGTCCACTGGCTAATATCGGATTAATCATCATCGACGAAGCTCATGAATCAGCTTATAAGCAAGAACAAGCCCCCCATTACGAAACAACACGAGTGGCTGGTTACATGTCAAAAATCACTCAAGCTAAAATAATCTTGGGTAGTGCAACACCATCAATTAACGATTATTATCTAGCAACCATTAAAAATAAACCAATCATTAACTTACCGAATAAAATAGATCATAAAAATAATCTAGTCAGCAAAACTACTATTATTGATTTAAAAGACCGATCGAAATTTACAACTTCAGTTTATCTTAGTCAAGAATTAATTAATGCC
>JAJZCO010000088.1 GCA_021846095.1 bacterium
TACTTATCGATGTATCTAAACAGTCCTCTCATCTCGGATTAGCAGCATTATTTATTCTAATTATTTTTGTAATATTAAGTGTTATTTTATTAATTTATTATGTAATGAGATTAGTAGTTTTATATTCAGGGGCAATATTATCACCATTAATTATAATGTTATGGCTTTTACCTAGCTTTAAAGATTTTGTCACCGTATCGATTAAAACTTATTTAACGACTATATTCGTCTTGTTTGTCCACGTTATTATCTTATTACTCGCTTCAATTTTATTTACTGGCATGATCAATAATAATTCGTCAACGAATATTAATCCTATCATGTCAACTATTGTTGGTATAGCGACTCTAATAACTCTTCTAAAGACTCAAAAAATGTTAACAGAGTTAAATTATGTTAGTGTCGGGCCAAGTGCACTTCGAAAATTATCTGGTCATTTTATTAATGGTGTTAGCCATATAAATCAAGCTATTAAAGGTTAAAAAATATGCGATCAACTGTTATACCGGCTCAAATTACTACGGTAGAAGATAAAATTACCAATAATTTAAGTTTGACTCAATTGGTTATCCTGGTTTTCCCAATATTAATATCGTTTATTTTTTATTTAATTATTCCCCCAGCTATCAAATTATCAATTATTAAAATCGGGTTATCGTTAACAGTATTCATATTACTTAGCCCCTTAGCTATTAGAGTAAACGATAAAATATTACTGCTATGGATTATGTTGTTTATTAAATACTACAGCCGTGAAAGCTACTATGTTTTTAATAAAAACGATTTAACTTATCGTCTTCATACTAATGAACCCATTATCGAAAATTTAAAATCTGACACCATTATCAATAATAAGACCGATAAAGGCCAACAAAAGATCAATGGCTCTAGACAACAACTGTCTTTAGAAAATTTAATTAATAATCCCATGATTAATTTTAGTTTTAAAAATTCTCGAAAGGGGAGTTGGCATGTTAATGTTTCAAAAAAATAAAGGTAAAACTTCTTCTAGAAGACAAATTAACATCGAAGCCATAGAGGACGATATCTTAAGATTACCTCAGAATAAATTTCGAGCTATTTTAACATTATCGGCGATAAATTTTGAATTAAAAAGTGACACTGAACAAGATATCATAACAGAAATATACCAAAGTTTTTTAAACTCACTACCATGTCCTATTCAAGTATATATTCAGGTTAGAGAGATTGATTTAGAAAGGTATCTAGCAAACTTTGAGCAACTACTAAACACTACTACCAACAAAATCCATCAGACTCAAATCATTAATTATATTGAATTCGTATCAAATCTAATTAAAACTAATAAGATTTTATCCCGATATTTTTATATAGTCATACCCTATGATGAAAATATTATTGACCGAAATATTATCAAGGAACAATTAAAATTAAATTGCGACATCATAATTAAAGGTCTTGCAAAACTAGGTATTCAGAGTAAAAGATTAACCAGTTTCGAAATTTTAGATTTATTTTATAACTTTTATAATCCGACTTTAGCAAAGACTCAACCACTACTCAGACAAGTAGTTAATTTATCAAGGAATAATTATTTATGATTAATTTTTTGAACAAAACTAAACCAACAAAAATAGAACTATCATTAGGCGAACAAGATCACATTGATTTAATGAGTTATTCTGGCTTAAAAGAACAATCGAGTTATTTAAAAATCGACGATATTTTAACACGGACATTATTCATTTCTGGATATCCATATATGGCAAGCTCAGGGTGGTTAAATAATCTAATTAATTTCAACCATAATATTGACATAAGTTATCAAATTAATACGATAGATGGAATCTTAGCATTGCCTAAACTTCAACGTAAAATCACGGAACTAGAATCAACCAAAAGATCTATGTTAAAAAACGGCCGAATCATTGGGCCAGAAATTAGTGACCCGCTTGATTCTGCCATGAATTTAAGAGATAAAATAGTCCGTGGTCAAGAAAAATTATTTCAACTGTCAATCTATATTACAATCCGAGCAAAAACGTTAAATGACTTAGAACAACATACAAAATTAATTGAAACTCTGCTATCAGCAAAAATGTTTCATACTAAAATTGCTCGTTATCAACAATTAGAAGCTCTCGATTCTGTTCTACCAAAAGCTCAAGATGTTTTAGAACAAAAAAGAAACTTAGATAGTAGTTCAATCGCTCTAACGTTTCCATTTGTTAGCAGTGAATTAGTCCAAGAAAATGGCATTCTATATGGAGTTAATAAATCAAATAATTCTCTAGTCATTCTTGATAGATTTAGTTTAAATAATGCCAACTCAATAACATTTGCACAATCTGGATCAGGCAAAAGTTATGCTTGTAAGGTCGAAATTATGAGACAATTAATGCAAGGTGTTAACGTTATAGTAATTGACCCGGAAAGAGAATATAAAAAACTATCCGAATCAGTTAAAGGAACTTACATAAAACTTTCTACTAAATCAAAACAAAAGATCAATCCATTTGATTTAAACTTAACAAGCCATCAAACATCTGAACTATCCGAACATATTCAAAATTTAACAGAAATATTATCTTTAATGGTAGAGGGTCTAAATGTTACAGAAAAAGCAGCTATCGATAAAGCCATTGTTAAAATTTATCAACATCGAAAAAAACAATCACCTAAATTAGAGGACTTATACGAAGAATTAAAATCTCAAAAACAAAAAAGTATATCGAATAGATTAGAAAAATATATTACTGGTAGTCTTAAAGAGGTATTTAATTATCAAACCAACATTGATTTA
>JAJZCO010000089.1 GCA_021846095.1 bacterium
TTATATTTCAATTGCCCAAAATGGTTATCGAAACACTGCTCAAACTAATTTTTTTCCACTCTATCCAATACTTATAAAAACGCTAAACTCAATTTTTCATTCATATATTAACTCTAGCTTAACGATCTCAATCATCGGTTTTATTGGGGCACTTTATTTTTACATTAAAATCATTAAAAAGAGATTTAAAGTTACCAAATTTCAAGAAATAATAAAAGCTGTTGCATTATTTGCCTTATTCCCGACCAGTGTTTTTATGTTCTCAGCCTATACTGAAGGCTTATTCGCATTTTTGGCTTTAATGGCAATCTATCTGGTTATTATAAAACGATACTATCTAGCTACAATTCCCTTATTTTTCTTAGGGCTAACTCATGTTAATGCTGTCCTAGTAATCGCAATGTTAATGATTTTGCTTTATGAAAATAAACAATCAATTTTTAAAATAATTATCTTTGGAGCTATTTCAAGCCTCGGATTTATAAGTTACCTGATTTATATGAAAAATAAATTTGGTAATTATTTTGCTTTTTTGGCTGCTCAAAAAAATCACTCCTGGTGGAGTTTAAGCTTATCTCATTTTATAACTGGTGTAACATCGAGAGATGGTTTATTTTTTATACTACTATTTATAACCTTTTTATATTGGTTTAATAAGCAAAAAAGTTTTTCAATTTATGCTTTATTTTATATTATTATCGCTTTTTTCACCAATAACACTTTTAGCGGACTGGCTCGTTATAGTCTAATGGCTTTTCCAATAGAATTTATGCTGTACGATTATTTTAAAGACAAAAAAACTGGTTATTTAATAGTTATTATAATTAGCACAATTATGTGGACCTATTTTGTTACGCAATATGCAGGAGGCTATACCGGTGGATAATGATATTATTAATAACCATTAAATTTAAGATATCTATTTAAGATAAATAATAAAAGAGCGAGTCTTACTAGACCCGCTCTTGATAGTCATACCCTCCAAAATAAATCTTAACTATACGACATTGAGATCGATTCTGGCCACAAATAAGCCATTAATCGCCTTCCTTTGGCACTCAATGTTAGCCATGTTTCTGATCTAGAAACTGAACTAATTGAAATTAATCCTTTATGTTGTAAAGCTCGAACAATGTGCTTTAATTGATTACGATCATATCTCAAGGTTTCCTCTAAAGTCGCTAAATCATCCTGTCCATCCTCACTGATTTGAGCTAAAACTAAAAGATAATCTTTATTCAAAGTTAAAACTTTCATAATAATCCTCCTTATCTATTCTTTAAATCCAAGTCTCTAATTTTTTACTTAATCATTAATACTTAATTAATAATTAATGTCTACCCCCTTTCTATTATTTTTACTGATGTTTTAATTCTAATCATTAATACTAAGTAAACACTTAAAGAAATCTAAATTAATTAAGCTTAAATAATTAAAATTTCTGATAGAATATTAACCATGGACCCAACTAGAATAGAACCACATTCCGACGAATCATTAAACAGGCTAAACTCGTTGCGCGCAGCCGTACTCGGTGCCAACGACGGTATCATATCGATCGCAGGGATCGTTATTGGTGTTGCTAGTGCTGATCATTCAGCTGTAATTATTTTCACAGCCGGTATTGCTGGACTGGTTGCTGGTGCTCTTTCAATGGCGGCTGGTGAATATATTTCCGTAAGCTCTCAGCGAGACACTGAAATGGCTTTACTTGAAAAAGAGAGGTATGAACTTAAACATTTTCCTGAAGAGGAATTTCAAGAGTTAATAGGGTTATATAAAAAAAAGGGGTTATCGGATAAGACAGCCCGAATAGTAGCCACTGAGTTAACTTCTAACGATGTCTTTGCAGCTCATGTTGACGCCGAACTAGGTCTCGATCCCGACAATCTAACAAATCCAATCCACGCTTCAATAGCTTCAGCCATATCATTTACGATTGGAGCCCTAATACCTTTACTTACAATGATATTTACTCCTATGAAATGGCGTATACCGGCAACTTTTTTTGCAGTTTTTATTGCTCTTGTTTTAACTGGTATTAGTAGCTCACATTTTGGGGGTGCTAAAAAAACACCAGCCACTATTAGGGTAGTAATTGGTGGGATTATAGCAATGGTAATAACTTATGGAATTGGACGTCTGGTCGGTGTCAATATACATTAATTATCAACCACTACTTAAAAAACAAGTTTATTTGTTAAAATAATACAATGCCTACTATTCGTTCTAATCAATATCTCAATAAAGTCTTTCCTCATTGGATACCATTTTTTTATGCTATTATTTGTGCCATTCTTATTCCGTGGACAATTTTACTAGCCTATTTATTACCACCCAGATATGTCTCACATAATTGGGATATCGCTTGGACTGGATTTGATATTTTCATGATTTTATTGTTTGCTTCTACGGCAATTTTAGCCATAAAAAAATCCACCTACGCCGCAGTTAGTTCTATTATGTTAGGCACTATTTTAATAACAGATGCTTGGTTTGATGTCCTAACTGCAAAACCTGGCCGAAGTGAAATACGATCAATATTAGAAGCCATAATTGTCGAATTACCATTAGCAGCATTTTCATTTTGGCTTAGCCATAATATTTTTCATTATTCCAACAAAGCAATTAAACCCAAAGGCCACTAAACTAGATGAAGATTAAAATCATTAAAATACTAAAAACAAATAGATATACCACTATTGCCGTTATTTTAATTTTATTTATTACTCTAACGTCTCTTA
>JAJZCO010000090.1 GCA_021846095.1 bacterium
ATAATCTGATTCACTGTTTGATTAAAATAAGTTTTAGAAATAGTTTGCCTGAGCGATGAAGTAATAATCTTAGACAAGGCTTGGTTATTACTATTACTAAGACCCAATGGTTTATAACTAACCATTACCTGCTCTGTTAGATTGTTGATGACTAATTGATATAGTCCACTATTTGATACCCACGATTCAAGTTTTGCAGGACTCTTAAGATCTTGCTCTAGAAAAAAACTAAAAGAAAGTCCGATTAATAAAATAACTAACACCCATAACATTAAGCTCGAAAATAATTTCTTTATGAGAAACATACTGTCTAAATTATAAACTACACTAAAAATTAAAGCACTAAAGAAATATTTGTAATATACTAAACAATCATGGTGACCAATCAAAAAACAATTTTCCAAAAAATAATAGCTGGTGAAATTAAAAGTTATAAAATTTATGAAGATCAAAAAACAATTGCGATTTTGGATATTAAACCAATTAACCCTGGCCATGCTTTAGTTATCTCTAAAAAACCAGTCGATAAATTTAATAATTTACCAGATGAAGACTATAATGCCCTTATGCAAACTGTTAAAAAAATTGCCGATAAAATTGCAGCCGTTTATAACCCACCTAGAATCGGGGTGATTATAGAAGGTTTCGAAATTCCACATACTCACGTCCATGTTTTTCCAGCCTACTTACCGACAGATTTTAACAAGGCTCCTGACGACCGAGCTTCTCTATCTTTAGACCAAATGACTAACATTAACCAAAGATTGAAAATAACATAAAATGAAAGATTTTTATTTCTCATTAATATTTGGCGTAGCAATTTGTGCTTATGTGTACTCGAGATTTACTTCAAAACGTGGAATTGAGGGGAAACAATTAATGCAAATGTTAACAATTACTCTAATAATTTCAATCATTGTGGCCTATAGCTTACTGAAATTTGTTCTGAAAATATAAAATATAGCTTTTTTATACTTTTTTGTCTTCAAATATGATGGATTTATTGATATTATAAGGCTATGATCGGTGGAAGTAATGTAACAAATGAAAGAACTTTGGGTAAACGTCTCCAAATTGCTCGACAGAACGCTCAATTAACCCAACAAGGCTTATGTGCTAAGGCTAATTTAAGTTATTCAACTTTAGCTAAAATTGAACGTGGTGCTATTAAATCTCCCTCTATTTTTACTATTCAAGCGATTGCCGAAGCTCTCAATGTTGGACTCGACGAATTAATGGGTTTTAATCCAACCAATATCCAATATAAAACTTCCAAAAGTGGGCTGGAATTTATTTACTTTGATATTAACGGTTGCCTAGTCAGATTTTTTGAAAGAGCATTTAGTACTATCGCTAGAGACTATAATACTACCGCAGATATTATTGAATCTGTTTTTTGGCGATATAATGATGAGTGTTCAAAAGGCATTGTTTCTTTAGATGATTTTAATAAATCTTTAGCGGATGCTATCCAAACCAATTCAATTAATTGGCAGGATTATTATTTAAAAGCAGTCGAGATAGTCAAACCAATGCAAGAATTATTAGAATGGACTAGTCAGAATTATCATTTTGGTATCCTTAGTAATAGCATGCCCGGTACGATAAATGCTATGTTTGAAAATGGACTTTTACCAAAACTTAATTATGACGTCATAATTGATTCATCGGAAGTCGGCAGTATTAAACCAGATCCGATTATATATGATTTAGCGACCAGAAAAGCTCTGATTGAACCAGCCAAAATTTTATTGATTGACGATACAAAAGCCAACCTTGTTGCAGCCGAAAAAAAAGGTTGGCATGTTATCTGGTTTGATTATGCTAATCCTGAAGAAACATCCGAAACCATTAAACAAGTTCTGCTATAAGCTACTTAACAGAAAATCGATTGTATTCTTCTTGTAAATTTTTTAACAAAATTTCAGATTCTTTTTGAGTGATTTTACTAGCTTTTATTAAGTCTTTGGGGGCTTTTTTAAGATAGTCTTGATTGTCAAGTCTAAGTTTAAGAATATCTAAAATTTGTTTTTGATTTTTGATTTTATTCGATATTTTATCTAAGTAAGCTCGAGCGGTTATTTGATCAATGTCAAGCCAGCAATGATAAGAGGTCGATGTTAGATAAAATCCTGTCCCGTCTGTAACTTCAACAACATTACTCACCCCTGTTGATCTTATTATAAATTTACGGTAATTTGATATTGCTGGGGCTTGATTGTAGTAAAGTATTAACTCATTTGAACCTGTCTTCTTGACCACATCTCGAGACTCGATAATAATATTTCTTATCTGTTCAAAAACATCACAAAATTCCCTGTTGCTATTAGGAATCTTTGAATAACACTGCCCTGCTAGAATAGAAGTGTCATCGACAAACAATGTTTGCCAAATAGTTTCGCTGACAAATGGAGCGAATGGATGTACTAGCCTTAGAATTGCCTTAAAAGTAAATAATAATAATTGTGGGTTAATGTTGTTCTTTGAATATTCGATATACCAATCAGCATAATCATTCCAGATCAAACGATATAAAATATCGTAACTTTCTGAAAATTTATAATTATCTAGCGACTTAATAATCAAAGACTGGGCACTAGCTATTTTATTCATTATCCAATTATCTGCATCAGACAACAATTGAACCTTCCCCTGCTCTGTTAGATT
>JAJZCO010000091.1 GCA_021846095.1 bacterium
ATGTTTTCAGAAGATAATAGTATCAATAATCAGCCGGTAGATGACTCGAAGTTACCGGTGATTAATCCAATTTCTAACGGTGAAGCCTTAGAAACCGGGACTAGCAATAATGATACTGTCTCTACTGTAAATCAAGCACCAGTGGCAATAGCTGACAGTGATTTAATAGAAAAAGAATGGGTTAATAAGATTAAAGCTATCGTGGAATCAACTAGAGGTAATCCTTTTTTGCAGTCAAAAGAGATCAATGATTTAAAAGCTGAATATGTATATGCAAAATATAATAAAATTATTAAGGCAGAATAAGTAGATATGCAACAGTTGATTTATATTGGAGTTGTTTTATTAGTTGTTGCCATGATTGGTTGTTATATAATATTTGTTCAAGCTAAAAAGATCTTTAGAGAACAAAAAAATTTAGAGAGAGGCCTTAAAACGATCTCTTTATATATTCATTTACCTCCACCTAGTGATGATCTGGAAGTTAATGGTCGAGATATTAGGGATGTTACTCAAGAGACTATTTCAAAAGCTGAAATAATCTATAACATATTAGCATCGACCGTAAAAAAAGGTTTTAAAACTAATTATTATGGTCAGAGACATTTTTCTTTTGAAATAGTCGGGACTAAGGGTTATGTTTATTTTTACGCCAGTGTACCTATCGCGTTAATTGAAGTTGTTAAACAGGCTATTATAAGTGCTTATCCGACGGCTTACTTGGAAGAAACGATTGACCATAATATTTTTAATAAAGTTGGTAAATCAACCGGTACTTTAGGCGGTGAACTTGAGCTTAAGGAGTCGTTCGCTTTTCCAATAGCAACCTATCAGGAGCTGAAGCGTGATTCCATGGCAGCATTACTTAACGCTCTATCAACTTTAAATAAGGAAGATGGTGCTTCTATCCAGTTTTTGATCCGGCCAGCTAATAGCTCATGGACAAAAACAGCTCATAGCTTATCTAGTAAAAAAAGAAAAGGTAATGATAAAAAATCTGGAGTAGGTGATTATTTGAAGTTAATTATTTTAGCTTTTGCTAAATCACCAACCGACCAAAAGAATCCAGCCGAAGATAAAACTAACTTATCTAGCCTAGATCAATCGATAGTTGATGCTATCGATGAAAAGACTAAAAGTTCAGGCTTCGAAGTCTTGATTAGAGTTGTAGTATCGAGTAATGTTTTACAAAGATCTCAAGAAATATTAAATAATGTAATTGCTGCATTTTCATTATATAATGCGCCTTCAAAGAACGGTTTTAAATATTTACCGGCTAATGATGTTGAAACTTTAATTACAGCTTATATTCTTAGGTTATTTCCTCAAACAAAAAATAAAATGATTTTAAACTCGATTGAATTAGCGACATTATTTCATTTTCCAGATCAAAGAAGTATACCTACTTCACAGTTAACTAGACAAAGTTCACGCCAAGTAGATGGTCCACCCAATATACCTGATGATGGCTTATTATTGGGATATAATGAGTTCCGAGGCGTCAAAAAGCCGATTAGATTAGCTCTTGCTGATCGACAACGACATTTGTATGCTGTTGGTCAGACTGGTGTAGGTAAATCAACGTTCTTAGAAAATTTAGCACTTCAGGACATGATTAATGGAGATGGTTTTGCTTTTGTTGATCCTCACGGTGATACGGTTGAAAAATTATTAGCAATGATACCGGCAGAACGAGCCGAAGACGTCATCTATTTCTCTCCAGCCGATATGGAGTATCCTATGGGCTTAAATTTGTTTGAGTATAATAATCCTGACCAAAAAGATTTTTTGATCCAGGAGGCCTTAAATATGCTCTACAAGCTATATGATCCGAACCATTCGGGAATTATGGGTCCTAGGTATGAAAACTTATTTAGAATGGCTGCTTTGACTATTATGGCTGATCCAGCTGGGGGAACTTTTGTAGATATACCTAAACTTTTTAGAGATCCAAAATTTGTTGAACAAAAGTTACAGTATGTTACGGATATGAATGTGGTTGATTTTTGGCGGAAAGAAATGCCAGCTTCCCAACGATCTAGTGATTTTGGTGAGGTTGTAGCTTGGTTTGTCAGTAAATTCGGAGCCTTTTTAAGTAATGATATGATGCGAAATATCATAGGTCAGACTAAAAGTTCTTTCAATATGAGAGAAATTATGGATAATAAGAAGATTTTATTAGTTAATTTGAGTAAGGGTCGTTTAGGAGATTTAAATTCTAAATTACTTGGTATGATTTTTGTCATGAAATTTCAAGCGGCAGCAATGAGCCGAACAGATATTCCTGAAAAAGAAAGAATCGATTTTTGTTTGTTTGTTGATGAGTTTCAAAATTTTTCAACTGATAGTTTTGCTACTATTATGTCTGAAGCAAGAAAGTTTCATTTGAATTTAATTGTTGCTAATCAGTTTACGACTCAGTTGACAGAAGAAATTAGGGATGCTGTTTTTGGTAATATTGGGACAATAATAGCTTTTAGAATAGGTCAAAATGATGTTGAAATATTGAGTCGTTATTTCCAGCCAGTCTTTAATGGCGATGATTTATTAAGGATACCTAATTATAATACGATAGTCCGGACTCTTATTAGTGGTGTTCCAACTCAGCCTTTCAGTATGGCTTCTTTACCAACTTTAGGTAATCCTAA
>JAJZCO010000092.1 GCA_021846095.1 bacterium
CTCCGGCTCGGACTGATATTGATTTGGCAACTATCGTTTCTGACTCAGCTATTTTTTCTGATGTCATGGCGTCTTGTCTCGTTTTAGTAGGTCGATCCGAAAGTGCTAAATTTATTAAACATCACCATATTGCCAACGCTTTAATCCAAGGTTATAGTAAGAGGGGTAAGTTTATTTATAAGGTATTTGGTAATCGGATTAAGATAGGATCAAAATAGTGTTTAAGGTATTTACAGTTGTATTTATCGTTCTAATTAGCATGGTTTTTTCGATTAGACCAATTCATGCTCTTCAGATAAATAGTCTGATAAGTTCAAAAATAGCAATCAGTAACTCGCCTGATGTTTTAATTCCGGCTGTTCAAGGTCCAAGCGTTATCCAAGACTTAAAAACTAGGACTCAAAGTGCTTGGCCTTGGTATATCACTCGCGCTTCTGGTATTATTGCAGCCATTTTATTAGTTATATTAATCTTATCAGGTGTTGGATTAATAACGGGCTATAGTTTTAAAGTATTGGAGCCATTAAATGCTTGGGCATCACATCGGGCAATTGGTATATCTTTTTTTGTCGCGGTCTTAATTCACGGAGGATCACTATTATTTGATCATTATGTCCCCTTTAGCCTGATTCAGGTCTTTATGCCTTTTATGTCTCACTATCGAACAGTCACTTTCGGTGGATATCATTTAGGGTCGCTGTGGGTGGCTCTCGGAATTTTTGCCTTTTATGGACTTTTAGCGGTTATAATTAGCTCTTTACTTTGGATCGATAAAAAACCCTATAGCTGGAAGTTCATTCATTTTTTAGCCTATATAATTATGATTTTTGTTTTTATTCATGCCTTATATTTAGGAACAGATTTAGCCCACGGTATTTTGCGCACGTTATGGATAGTATTCGGTGTGATAGTCGCCATAGCGATAATTTACCGTTTAAATCGAGCTAGATCAATATGAGTAAGTCTACTTATCAAGATTATTTTAGGAGAAATCATCGTAAAAGAGTTATAAGTTGGACATTACTATATAGTGCAATAGCTATTTTGTTCGTCGCTTTTTTTATCGGCCAAACTAGTAAGATTAATACCTTCCAGTTACCTACTGGGCAGCTTCAAATTCAAATGTCTAAGATTCAATATACGGTCGGAGAGACTATTAGTTTTAGACTAACCAATAACTTTTCTGTACCTATCAGATTAGTTAATAAATGCCCTAAACAATGGCTCCATGTTTTTAATTATAATAATGGTCAATGGAATCAAATTTCAGCTACGACTAAGACTTCTAATTGTCAAAATGCTGGAAGTCAAATTGTTATTAATCCCGGTGGATCAGTTTCAGAAAATTATAATAATTGGTCTGGTCTATTTTCCACCCCAGGTATTTATAGAGTAGTTGTTTTGGCGGATAATTATCCTAGCCTTTCTTACACCGATTTTCAAGTGATTGCTAAACCCGTTGTTTTATCTGCTCCTGGTCCAATAGTGATTTATAAACCAGTTTATACTCCTATTTATGTCCCAAGCTCTGGTTCGGGTAGTGATGGTGGTGGTAGTGCCGGTTCTGACAATTAAAATTTGTTAAAGTATTTTTACTATAAATATTCGTCTAGTTGTTTTTGCAGATTATTGCCGATAACTTCTTGGTCAATGTCAACAATTGTTAACAGGGTGGTGCGCAGAGTCACAACTTCGCCAATTTTTTTGCCAAGTATAATTTGAGCTATTGGTGATGATGGCTCGCAGTATCCAGTTTCTAGGTCTGTACCTAATTCTTTAATGCCAACAATATCTACAGTGTAAGATTCATTGGGACTTTGAATTTTCGCTCGACTACCTAAAGTAATTTTTTCAGCGTTTTTTTTAGGTTCATCGTAGATTATGTAGGCATTATTTTCTATCAATTCCTGGTATATTTTAGTAGTTGATGATAGAGGATCTAATGCTTTTGCTTCAATTAATTTAAATTCGATATCTAATATAGCACGTTTATGTTGAGGGTGTTTGAAAAAAAAATTGTTCTCTATGCTATTCATTATCATACATATTATAACTTTAGCATAGTATTTTTAATTAAAATGTGATGTAATTAACAAATGGAGATTAACCTCCGATATAACCTCCAACATATTGAATCATAAGATAAGTCCAACCAATACTAAATACAACTAGCAGTATGTTATAGGCAATCTGTTTATTTTTAGCATAATCATAGAGCATGAGTGGTACTGGGAAAACCATTAAAGCATATCTGGCAAAACCACCAAACTGCCCTCCCACCACTGGTATTAATAAATATAATATACTGTAGATTGAAAAACTTTTATCTTTTTTCCACCAATAAACTACTGACACTATGATTGGAAGCAAAAATAGTAGATTAAGGGTCGAAACGTGAACAATGTTATTGAGAAAAGAATGTTGCAACCAACCGTGATTTTGCTGAGTCTTGATAAATTCGAGGGGGTTATTGAATTTTATTAATAGCGCACTCATATATGATACGAGGCCTAGACTACCTATTGTCATTGCTACTAAGACATTTTTAATTTTTTGGTGGTTAAAATATAAAATCATTCCAACCAGTAGGATTATAAAAACACCATTAACTCTTGTTACT
>JAJZCO010000093.1 GCA_021846095.1 bacterium
ACGCTTAATTGTATCTAGTAGCAAAGTGGTATACTAAAAATAATGGCCAACAAAAAAAAATCAAAAAAGATTAAAAAATCCAATAATCATAAGAATAGTTATGATTCTAATTCTCCTTTTTGGGTTTATGTTGGTGCCATTATTTTAATATTGTTAGCTTTGTTTATTTTAATAGGTGGATTTAACAGTGGTGGTAGTTTACCAGTTAATTTGTTTAAATATTCATCTGATTTATTAGGTTGGTCGGCTTATGTTTTTTCTGGAGTTCTTATTTACATAGGTGTCTATAAGTTTTTAACAGAAGATCGTCGTATACCGCTGGCGAAGTTAGTAAATATATTTGTTGCTCTTTTATTAATTACAGTTTGGTTTGAGATAACTTTTGTTTCAGTTGGTAAATCTAATATTTTAAACGGTGGTCATGGTGGGATAGTAGGTAATTTTTTCGCAGGATTTATTTTAAGCTTTTTAACTAAAATTCCAGCCGTTATATTATTCTCTATTGCTAGTATTTTATCCATTTTTTTCGCTTTTTCTATTTCACCGAAAGTTATACTCAAAATATTCTCATTGTTAAAATTTAAATCCTCTGACAGTGCTATGGGTGAGATAGCTCAACTTAACACTAAATTTGATGATCAACATAGCTTCAGACTAAATGAAGGAGTACCTGTTATTCATCATGATCCAAATAAGGTTACAAAAGAACCATCAGTTAGGTTATCGAATTTAAAAAATACTGCCGAAAAATTATCTCCTCTTCAAATGCATGAAGCATTAACTACAACTAAAGATAATCTTTGGCAATTTCCATCAATTTCTTTATTAAACCAGAAACAAGATAAAGCCGACGCTGGAGATGTCAGCGCTAATGCCATGCGAATACATGATACTTTTGCTAATTTTAAAATTGAAGTTGAAATGGAAGGGGCCAATATCGGGCCTAGAGTTACTCAATATACTTTGAAACCACCAGCAGATGTTAAATTAACAAAAATTACTGCTTTAGAAAATAATTTAGCCCTAGATTTAGCAGCTCATTCAATTCGAATGGAAGCACCGATTCCAGGTAAAAGAGCAGTTGGTATAGAAGTACCAAATATTAAGCCTGCTACGGTTCGGATTAGTAGTCTGTTAATGTCTAGAGAATGGGCAGAAGCCAATAGTCCACTTAGTTTTGTTATAGGTAAGGATATTGCTGGTAATGCTGTAGTGGCTGATCTTTCTAAAATGCCTCATTTACTAGTGGCCGGACAGACTGGTTCTGGTAAATCTGTAATGATTAACTCATTGTTAACTAGTTTGTTATATCGAAATAGTCCATCAGATTTGAAGTTGATCTTAGTTGATCCTAAACAAGTTGAAATGGCGCCGTATAATGGTATTGCGCATCTATTGTCTCCAGTTATTAACGATCCAGAAAAATGTATTAGTGCTTTGAAGTGGGCTGTGGCGGAAATGGAAAGACGTCTAAGAACTATGGCAGAAGAAGGTAAAAGAAATATTGCAGAATACAATAACATTAAAAATCAAGTTGGTATGCCTTATATTGTAATTGTGATTGATGAGTTGGCCGATTTAATGATGATGGCAGCTAGAGAAGTTGAAGCCTTGGTAGTGCGCTTGGCTCAAAAAGCTCGCGCTGTTGGTATACATTTAGTTTTAGCAACTCAACGACCAAGTGTTGATGTTATTACTGGTTTGATTAAAGCTAATGTGCCGGCTAGAATAGCTTTTACGGTTGCTAGTCAAATTGATTCTCGGACTATTATTGATCAGATGGGAGCAGAAAAATTATTAGGCAGAGGCGATATGTTGTTACTAACATCTGAAATGAATAAACCGAAAAGGATTCAAGCTCCTTTAATTGAAGACGATGAAACAGCTTTGGTAACCGATTTTATTCGAGAGCAACAACCACCTTCATATGATGACGAGATTGTTTCGCAACCAGTACAGCTTGGTAAGGGTAGTATGGTGGCAGATTATAGCTCTTCTGGGAGTGGTGTTGGAGATGACGATCTTTGGCGTGACGCTGTTGGCGTGGTAATTGAAAATCGGAAGGCTAGTACTAGTTTATTACAACGAAGACTTAGAATTGGTTATGGTCGGGCTGCTCGAATCATGGAGAACATGGAGGATCAAGGTATTATTGGTCCAGCTGATGGTTCTAGACCTAGAGAAGTATTAGTCAGCAGTTTAGATGATGTTTTTGCCACCGGAGATAAAATAAATAATGATACTGAAATTACTAGTCAAGATAGTGAAACAGGAATTTAATTATTTTTCTTTCTAAGTTTTGTAATTAGTACTATAGATTTAGCTTTCTAGTAATGATTTAACTTTGGCTGGTAATTTAGATTTAGTAATATATTTCTTTCCAGTAATAATTACTATTCTATTATGTATAGGTTTTTATAAAACTTGAACAATTTTCTTTAAAGTAGTGCCAGTTAATTACTCAAGCGTACCAGTGTTAGTCTTTTCCAATTCTAAAATGATGCTTAAAGTGTAGTAATCAGGGCAACATTTAATTTTAAATTATTAAAGTTGTATTGATTCCCACATGATAGCTTTTTCTATATTCATAGCTTCAGCCCATT
>JAJZCO010000094.1 GCA_021846095.1 bacterium
CTTTTTAATTAAGGTTTTGTAAATATTATATAAATTATTTGTTAAAGTCAGATTCTAGAACGGATTAACTGTCCACTATATGGGGAGTGGGACATAGGCATTAAACCACTATACAGTTCTTGTATAATGTTTAGTCAAAGAGTTATACTGATTTGTAGATGAATTGTCCAATATGTAATTCAACTATGAAGAAGGTTCGCTGGGATATCAGCCACAACCAAAATGAGCCGAAGATTGAATACGGTCGGACTGTCTACTAGTGCGTTATCGATGACGTTTGGATCTCGACAGAAATACCCATCAGAATTACAGAATTACAGAGACCAAACCAAGAGAATGTCAAGGACCCCAGATAGTAGATAATTTGTCTGAGACTTTTTAAACTATTGTTAATTCAGCATATTGGCCTGGTGTTATGTCTATGACGTATGCATTTTTTTAGTGTGGTAATAGTATATTTGATGGTTTGTATTAAATCTTTGTTGACAATCTGTATAATGATTATTAATGAAAGTTGTTATAAATGGTCTTGTGTTAAATTATGAACTTGTCGGAGAGGGCAGAATTATTTTATTACTTCATGGTTGGGGGGATCGAGCTAGTGGGCTTAATATGATTAAAGATGAATTAGTAAAAAAATATCAAATCTTATCAGTTGATTTACCTGGTTTTGGCGATAGCGATAATCCGGATAAAGCTTGGGGATTAGAAGATTATGCTGTTTGTGTTAGTAATTTAGTTAAGAAATTAAAACTAGAGGTTTATGCTGTCATTGGTCATTCCAATGGAGGCGCTATCGCAATTAAGATGATAGCCGATAAATTATTGGTAGTTCAAAGATTAATTTTACTTGCTTCTGCGGGTATTAGAAATCAGTATAAAGGCAAAAATAGAATTATTAGAGTCGTCGCTAAAACTGGTAAATTTATAGTATATATTTTGCCATCTTCAACCAGAAAAAAAGTGAAAGCTGTTTTTTATACAAAGATCGGTTCTGATTTGTTAGTGGCGGAGCATTTACAACCAACTTTTAAGAAGATTATTACGGAAGACATAACAACTGATGCTAGTAAAATTGATATTCTAACCCTATTGATTTATGGCAAGGAAGATCAATCTACACCTGTTAGTTATGGTCAATTACTCAGTAACAAAATAAAAAAATCTAGGCTAATTATTCTGGATAATGCTGAACATTTTGTATATTTAGATCAACCCAATAAAGTTAATAAATTAATCGAGGATTTCTTACAATGATAAAAGCACTTTTTAGTCTCTATAGTTTTAAATTTCCAGAAGTGATCACTTATATGCTACAAACTAGTGAATATAATGTTAGGGCATATCTCAAATGGGTGAATCGAACTAGAGATTTTAATCAGGTCATTAAAAGAAAAACATTAGTTAAAACTAAATTTTCTAATTTAATTTTACTCAGTTTAAAATTAGGTATTGTTATCCAAATAGCAGTGGGAATAATAATAATAGCTTTTGGTTTTAGAAATGTTATTCCTGGTGGGCAATATTATGGGCTAGCTATTATAATTGCTTACCCACTAATTTGGCCTTATGTAATAACCATTTTATTAATAGTAGCAAGATTGTTAATTATTAATCCTAGAGAAGTTAGATTTGCTAATGAAATCGATGAGATATTAAATAAGCATTCTGGAAAAGTTGTGGCTATTATGGGTAGTTATGGCAAAACTAGCATGAAAGAAATATTGCTAACTGTTTTAAAGGAAGGTAAAAATGTTTCTGCTACCCCAGACAATAAGAATGTTACTAGTTCACATTACGAATTTGTTAAAACTTTGACTGGTCAAGAAGATATAATTTTGATCGAATATGGAGAAGGTCGACCTGGAGATATTGCTAAATTTGCCAAGATAACTCATCCTGATAGGGCTGTAATTACTGGTTTAGCGCCAGTACATCGAGATCATTATAAGAATTTAGACCAACAAGCCGAAGATTTATTGTCGATTAGTAAATATATTGATCAGGATAATATATTCATTAATGACGATTCGGAACTGATTAAGTCGTATATAAAAAATGCTAAGTTTAAAACTTTTAATTCGATGACTGTTTTGGGATGGAAAATCTCAAATATTAAAACTTCAATTCATGGTACTAGTTTTATGATGTCTAAGGCTAAACGAGAATTAACGTTGAAGTCTCAGTTAATTGGTCGACACCAGGTTGGTTTTATCGCTTTTGCCGTTGCTTTTGCTGATTTATTAGGACTGAGTGAACAACAAATAATTAAGGGTGTGGCTAATACTTCTGCTTACGCTCATCGCATGCAACCTTATCAGTTGGCTGAAGCCTATATTATTGATGACACCTATAACGGCAATATAGAAGGTATGAGGGCGGGATTAACTCTTTTAAAAGAGCTAGATTTTAAACGTAAAATTTATGTTACCCCTGGATTAGTCGATCAAGGGAAAGAGAGTGCTAGAGTTCATTTTAAATTAGGTGAAATGATTGCTGAGACTAATCCTGATGTGGTAGTTTTAATGAAAAATTCCACGACAAACCATATTGTTAATGGCTTGAAGAGTAAGAATTTTACTAAAGAATTAAGATC
>JAJZCO010000006.1 GCA_021846095.1 bacterium
CCGGTCGCCAGTGGTCGAGCAAGATAATTATGACTATTAGCCAAGGCTAACCCGACTCTGACTGAACCAATATCTAAAGCTAATATGTGACGTGTTTTAATTTGATTCATAAAAAAACCTAAGGTTTAGCAATGTTAACAATCACATCATTAAAATTAGTTGGCACTGTTGTTACCCAAAACGGAGTTAATTTAACTGATACATTGGTAACATTAGGATTGGCTTTAATAGCAGTAATAACATCACCAGATTTTTTACCACTAGCTATTTTTTTAATACCGAGCGGTGTAATATTAGGACCAATTTCAGCATTAGTAGAAAAGGTTAAATTGGTTGGTGAAGTGCCTAAGGTAAAACTAAGATTTGAAAAACCATTATTTAAAATCGACTGACTTGAATTACTGACTTGACTATTAATAGAACTATTTAAAATGGCCTCTAAATCTGATTTAGAAACTCCATACATGCTATAAACAATAACTTCACTAACGGTTTCACTGGTAGCAGCAGCACCCACTGGTGCACTATCAGTAACTGTTGGTTGAGAAGTTGTTAAAGTCACCGGTAAAGGATAAAGTTGAGCTTGAATCAATTTCTGCTCAAGCGCATTTTGAGCACCATTATTACTGGTATTAAGTTGAGTAGTAGCACTATTAATATCAGTCTGAGCTACAACTTGGGTAATACTATCCGTACCACCAGTGATACCATCACTCGTTGCAATAAAATCAGCTGAAGTATAACCATTAAATGATGCTACTTGCATATTAGATGTTCCTGAAGCCAAATTGTAGCTACTACCACCACTAATAGCATCTACTAAGACAGTAGAAGCCTGTTGATTAGATTGCTGACATCCACCACCATTAATAACACCTGTCACCGTGACTGCTGTCTGAGTGATATAAGTTAAATTGTTATAACTAACGCCAGTACCGGATGGAATTACATTATTAGAAGTAAAATTTCTTGAAGAATAACTGGCACAATTATAGCTAATACTAATATTTCCAGCGGCGACTTGGCCATTATTCTGTTGGCCAGTAGTTGGAACAGTGGCAGTATAGGTTTTAGAATAACTCATTTGTTTAGCCGGAATTGTACCACTCGCTACATTAACAGCAGTAGCAGATGTACTTAAACTAATCGGAGCGTTAATTGAAACATTACTAGCATTGGTTTTAATATCAATAACGGCTCTCGGCATTATCGATAAAGCATAAAAAATTCCACCACCTAAAATTATTATTAATAAAACAACTAAAAAGAATATTACCCTGAATCGATTAAAATTAGGGACTTTAAGGCTTTTGTTTTTCTTGTGTTTTTTTACATTTTGAGGACTATTTAACGGAGCAGACTCAGCCTCATTAGAAATAGCACCATCTTCGATCGGAATCGTAGCAGCTAATTTAGCTAGCTGTCCAATTGGTTTATCTACATCGGCATCTTGATGTAAATCTATAACGTCTTTTTCGGTATTTTCTTGAGACAAACTTGCTAATTTTAAGTTTTCAAGAATTGGAATTTCAGGTTTTGTATTTAAATCTGCCGCAACATAAATCTTACTTAAAGCTGCTAATGGTAATAGGCTGATCTCACCAGTTATTAATACCAAGTCTTTATCAACTTCGTCAGCTGATCGTTTTAATAACTTCATATTAACACTACTCTGTAGAACAGTAGCCCTTTTAGGTAAAACAAGTACTACTAAAGATGACAGGGAATCTTGAACTTTGTCAATAATACCAGTTATCTCGTCATCGATATCAATATAAATTATTTCTTTTGAATTTGCCATATTAAGTTCTCAACATCTTGTCAATTTTATCACGAATCGAAGAACTCGATTTTTCATCAAATTGCATCGTATCACTACCCACTCTAAGTAATCCCATAGCCGTAATGAAGGTATGATCGATTACTTTCTCGGACTTATCAATAATTGCGCTGACTTGTTCTGGTTTAATCAAATGAACAGTCGGTTTATGAGTAAAGGGCAAGTTTTTATACCAATTAGAATCTTCAAGTTTTTCGACCAACATATTAAGTGAAGAACCTCCACCGCACAAAAATAATCGATAAGGCAAATGGTCTAATTTTGTAAACTCAGATAAAGCCAATTCGATACCGTTGACCCAAGTACCGGCCGTTTTATTGACTGCATTCTCGACTGCTGGACGCTTAGCAATTGGAATACTATTGTCCGACAAACCAATTTTTAATAATTCAGCCATATCATACGATACAGCTAAATCGCGTTCAATTGATTTTGTAAAGGCCCTACCGCCAATTCCAAACATTTTGGTTCCTTGAACACCGCCATCATTAATCACAGCTATATCTGTTGTTCCACCGCCAACATCGATCAAGATAGCACTAAAGTTTTGGCTGATTCGATTGCCCAAAACAGCCCTAGAAACAGCAAAAGGTTCAGCCGCAACAGCTAACAAATCAAGGTCTAACTCTAGAGCAGTTTTTTCCAAAGCTCCAATATGTATCAAAGGAGCAAAAGCAGTATAAAGTTGAACAACAACTTCTTTACCTTGAAAACCAATTGGATTTGTGATCGGATAACCGTCGATCTCGATACTAACAAGCGCACTATTAACTAACTTAACATTAACATCCCTACCACCAGTTTCAATTGTTAATTGTTTTTTAGCATTTTTTTCAGCCCGTTCTTGGACTAAAATAATAATTTTTTCCATTTCTTCTGAGTCTAGGGGTTTATTAGAATCATTTCGCAAAATTTTTAGAGTAGTAGTTGTTCCTTTGACTAACTCACCAGCTATACCAATAACGGCCTGACGAACACTCATGCCGGCTTGAGTTTCAGCTTCTTTTAAAGCTTGGTCACAATTATCGACCACTGCAGCAATATCAGAGATAGCCCCTGCTTGCATATCACTTAATGATTGATGTTTTCTTCCAACACCTATAATATCAATAGAACCAGATTCAGGATCAACTTGGCCAATTAAAGCTTTAATATACTCTGTACCAATATCTAATCCAACTACTAAATTATCGGCTGCCTGACTCTTTCTACTCTTATCTTTCCAAATTTTTGAAGCTTGAGATAGGTGAGTGATAACATTTTTAAATACTACTATCACAGTTTTTTTTACTTTATTTAACATATCCTTCCCATTTTAACATAAAAAGTATTCAATTAACTGGCCTTATTTTATCTTAATAGATATTAATGTTTGCATTGATGAAAGTCCTTTGTTTTAATAATAATTTATTTAAATTTAATTTTTCTCAATAATATTCTTGTTTTCACCTAGCCAAAAACTAAATAACATCAAAGCTACAACACCATAACCAGACCAAATATACTTAACTAGATGAGATAACTCATTATGTAATGGACTGGACAAGGTGTTAAGACCAGTAACTAAAGGCATAGCAGTAACATTTTTAGTCCAAAATACTACCAACACACCGACTAACACTACTATCATTACTAGGGCAGGATAAGCTGTTTTATGACGAGGTAAAAATCGACCAGTATAATGAACATGGCTTAAATGCCAAATTCTTGACATAAAATTTTCATTAAATTTTACTTCTACAATCTGATGTTCATTTTTATTTTTTGGCATTTTTTGTTAATTAGTTTGATAAATATTGTATCATATTTTTAAAACCAAAAAACTAATAATTTATATCAAAACGGCTTTTATACGTCTTATACCAGCCGAAGAACTCTCTTCTTTTATAATTTTAAATTTTTTATTACCTTCTTTTAAGACAGCTGTATGTTCAACATGTGGTCCACCACAAATTTCCAAACTAAAAAGTTGGCCTTTGTTTTTGTCTTGCATCGAATAAACTTTGACAATTTCACCATAGCGATCACCAAAAGCACCTAAAGCACCAAGTTCATTAATGGCTTTTTTAGTAGGATATTCATCAAAAGATATTACTAAGTCATTATTTATTTGTTTATTGACTATATCTTCCACTTGAGTAATTTCTTCAGCAGTCATTTTTTGGGGATGAGAAAAATCAAATCTTAACCTATCTTCAGTAATATTACTACCATGTTGGACAACATGATCACCTAGAACTTGTCGTAACGCCCGATACATTAAATGAGTTGCCGTATGATATTTTTTATGAATTTCGGTATTACCGCCTAAACCGCCTTTAAAAACACCTTTTCCGGCAGTACGACTTCGATTGCGTTGTAACTGCATAGCTTTATCAAAATTAATCTGCCAATCATCCTCTATTTGATAGTCTAATCGATAAACTTCTTCCACGCTAAGTTCGGTTGGAAAGCCATAAGTATCATAAAGTTTAAAAACATCTTGACCAGTAATTAATTTACCAGTCAATTTATTAAGTTGATTTAAACCTTTTTTAAGAGTTTGACGAAAAATTTTTTCTTCTCTAGCCAAAACATCAACTATTAATTTATCCTGACTTTTAAGCTCCGGGAAATCATCAATGTAAAGACTGATTATAATCGAAACAACATTTTCCAGAAAACCAACCTCGATTCCAAGGTCAAAAGCAAATCTTATTGCCCGACGGATTAATCGTCTCATCACGTAACCTTGAGTCTTATTACTTGGAACAACAGCGTCAGCTGCTAAAAAAACAGCCGCTCTTAAATGATCAGCTATCACCCTCATACTCTCTTGATGAGATTGATATTTTAATCCTGACAATTTTTCTAATTCATCAATAATTGGTCGGAGTAGACTAATTTCAAATACATCTGAAATATTAAGCGAAGCAGCTGCTATTCTTTCCAAACCTCCACCAAAATCTACGTTTTTATTCGGTAGTTTGATAAAATTGTCCTCTGTTCGAAGATACTCCATAAAAACCGAGTTACCGATTTCCATAAAACGCCCACAATCACAATTAGGATGACAGAATTTTCCAAAACGTGAGTCATGCTTAATAAAATCAAATTCATAAAAAACCTCGCTGTCGGGTCCGCCAGGTTCACCACTCGGCATCGCATTGATACCACCAGCCCGACACCACCAATTTTTACTATCATCATAATAAAAGATTCGACCATTTTGCATACCTTTTAAGCCACCATTTTCTTCGGATCCAATATCTACTGTCTTACCAACAATATTTTTTGTCATAAATAGTTTTTGCCAAATCTCAGCAGATTCTGTATCTTTTGGAATATCATATGTCTTATTACCAATAAAACAAGTAACATATAATTTCTGAGGATCGATACCCACTTTATCTGTTAAAAATTCAAAAAACCAAGTTAGCTGATCTTTTTTAAAATAATCACCCAATGACCAATTACCAAGCATTTCAAAAAAAGTAGTATGACGATTATCGCCGACATCAGGAATATCTTGGGCTCGGAGACAAGTCTGACTATCTGCTAAACGATTCCCAAAAGGGTGTTTTTCACCTAACAAATAAGGAATTAACGGTTGCATACCAGAACTTGTGAATAAGGTCGAGCTATCATTCTGAGGTACTAACAAAGCTCGAGGTATAATAGCGTGCTGTTTGGTTTTAAAATAATCTAAATACAATTGACGAATTTCTTGAGCGGTCATATTATTAAAATTCTATCATTAATTTTTTAAATTAGCACTTAAATTTTAATTCATCATAAAAATATATATTAGATTAAACAAAACCTCCAACTATAATCAGGGTTAATTAATAACCAAGTGCTTTACTTATTATAATGTTTAAGCATTCATTATCAGATAAAAATCGGCTAGTTAACCACAGCTTAATCTAATTTAAAAAATCTTATCGAATGCAAATACGTTTCAATTATTTTGACTATCGGTTAATTACTAAAATAATACAAAAATTATTGGTATGATAAAATAATTTTTTAAAATTTTTAATTAATAATTCCACCGCCTAATACAATGTCGTTTTGATAAAAAACCGCTGACTGACCAACTGCGACAGCCTTAGCTTCCTCATTTAATCTTAACTGCCATTGATTAGAATTAACTTGTTCTAATCTATTGACACCAACTAGTGGTGCTCGATATCGCAGTCGAACCATAATATTATCTTTTATCGACATATTCTGAATTGATTCAGTTAACCAATGCATATTAGTTAGACTAATCTTATCAGACCACAATGAGACATCCTGGATATCTCTGGTAACATAAACAATATTTTTAGCCATGTCTTTTCCGGTGACATAGTACGGTAAACCACCACCAATATTGAGGCCATGCCGTTGACCAATAGTATAGAATATTGCCCCATCATGTTCACCAACAATTTGACCAGTATTATCGACTATTGATCCAGCCGGTTGTAACCCCAGTTCCCCAATTAAAAAATCTTTAATACCAATCTTACCAACAAAACAAATACCTTGACTGTCTTTTTTCTGAGCAGTAGAAAGTCCTCTATCGGTCGCCATCTTTCTAACATTAGGTTTTAAGTATTCCCCAATTGGCATAAAGCTTTTTTGTAAGGCAGTTTGGGTTATACGATATAAAAAATATGATTGATCTTTATTTAGATCAATAGCCGTTTTAAGCCAATATTTATTAGAACTTTTGACGATCCGAGCATAATGACCGGTAGCAATTTTATCGGCACCATCGCTTAGTGCTGAATCTAGAAATAATTTAAATTTAATCTCTTGATTACACATAATATCGGGGTTTGGTGTTATACCATTTTTATAACCATCCAATAAATAATTAACCACCTTCTGACGATAATCATTTTCAAAATCATAAACTTTAAATTGAATATTAAGCCCTACTGCCACTCTTTTAGCATCATTAAAATCATCTTGCCAAGGGCAGATAAAACCAGATAAGTTTTTAGTCCAATTTTTCATATAAACACCGACCACTTCGTAGCCACTTTCTTTAAGCAAAGCGGCTGTTAAAGAACTGTCAACACCACCAGACATACCAACGTAAACTTTTAAACTCATAATTTATCTATTGTAACAGATTAAGTTTAGTCATTTAAATAACGACTATGGCTATATTAAAAATTTATTTTTTCAAACATCAAGAAAAACGATAACTTTATCAGCCTTAACATGCATAATACCACCCGATATATTAATCCTCTGTTCACCATCTTCTGATCTAATAGTAATTTCACAAGCTTTTAAAAGAGTGATGAAATTATGATGGCCTGGCAAAACGTCAAAAGGTCCTACTAAATTTTCAGCACTAATACTAAAAGCTGGCCCATCGAAATAAACCTTGAATGGAGAATGAACCTTAACAGCCATAAGTTTATTTTTTGTTTTAAAAAATAAACCCTTAAGCTCTGTAGCTGTTAAATTTTTTTCAACTTCCAGTTCATTAAGTGGTTGATCATCATCAATAATTTTCTTTTTGTCATTAACGTTACTCATACAATAATTTCTTCGATGCTTTTCAAAGTTTGTTCTCTAGTAAAAAAATCACCCTTAATGCCGGTATGTTTAGTCATAACATGCATATTTTGAGTAAAATTAGCTATTAATTTCCTAGCTTTGGCATAATCTGCTCGATCAGCTGGGCTTAATTCATTCTCGCCAATAATTGCAATAATTCCTTTTAAAGACTCGTATTTTTGTAATAAAGCTTGAACTTGAACGCTTAAAACATAATGTCTTTCACCCACTATTTCTGGTGTTAGAACCGAAGACGTTGTCATACTAAGATCAACTGCTGGCCTAATACCCTGTTCAGCTATTTTTCTAGATAAAACAATGACTGAGTCCATTTCATGTTGAATCAACTGAACAGCCGGATCAGATACATCATCGGCTGGAACATAAATAGTTTGGACTGATGTGATAGAACCATTTTTATTGGAACTTAGTCTATCCTGTAAAATTTTAACATCGGAAAATATAGTCGGTTCATAACCACCTTCATTAGGTGTTTGATCTAAAATAGTAGAAAGTTCATTCCTAGCCTGAACATATCGATACATATTATCAGCAAAAAATAAAACGTTTTTATTGAGTTCATCTCTAAAATATTCAGCAGCAGCAGTCGCTGAAATACCAACCAATGCTCTTTGAACTGGATTCTCGTTCATTTGAGCGAAAAACATACAAGTATCTTTAAGCAAACCATTCTCTTTCAATGTCTCAAATAATTCATGTCCTTCACGAATACGTTCTCCTATGCCTGCGAAAAAAGACAAACCACCGCCTGTTTGAGCGATATTATTAATTAATTCCATTGTTAATATAGTCTTACCAACTCCAGCTCCACCGATAATACCAATCTTACGACCTTTAACAAAAGGGGTAAAAAAATCAATTACTTTAATACCAGTTTCTAAAATTTCTGATTTAATGACAGTAGAATCATTAGATCTATTAGAGGTATTAAAAATATCTTTTTTACCGATTTTATTTAAATCAAGCGGTTCTAATCCATCTAATGGATCACCCAAAGCATTAAAAATACGGCCTATCATTTTTTCACCAATCGGAATTTCAATACTTTTTTGAGTACGATCAACTTTCATGCCCCTTTGAATAGTTAAATCTGACCTAACATTCAAACAAAAAGCAACACCATTGTCATCTAAATGATCTACCAATAATTCCGTGCCTTGATCATTTTTAACCCGAATTAATTCATTTATATCAGGGCTATCTTCATCGAATTGAGCTTTAATTACCAGATCCTTAATTGATACAATAACACCCGACATTTTAAATTACCTCTTCTTTCCATATATCATTATCAATAAATTTCATTTTAAACTCCTAAATGAACTTTTTTAAGTCCATTAATTATCTCTTTCAATCGTTCATCTTTTAAAACTCGTTTTGCGCGATTATACTGAATTTGAACAGTGAATTTTTCTTCGTCTGCTCTCTGATGAGATACACTCATTGCTCGAAATCGACTTGCATATTGGGCTAATTTAGATTCCAAAATTAATTGTGAAATTGCTATTTGCATCATTGATCTTTCTAGATGAGCAGCCACAGCAAATGAATTTGGTTCGAAAATATAATTTTTTTCACTAATAATATCTTCATTTTTTTCTGATGATAAAACTCTTTGTTTAACTGCTGATGATAAATCTATCTCCTTAACAGTCTGAGACATCAATGAAATATACTCTTGATAAAATAATTTGGTACTTCTATATAATTGTACTTCTTTGGTGATAGGTGAAACATTAATATTCTGGTCTCTAGAGGGTAATTTAAAGTATTTTTTGTACGAAATTCCTCTTTGAGCAAGTTGAATAGCACCATGATGTCCAATAACAATAATATCGTTTGAGTCAGGTGAGTATTGTTGCAACATCAACTGCAATAATTTTTGATCGATATCGCCACTAAAACCACCCTCCGCGGTAATAATAATAAATAGCTCTCGGTCAATTAAATTAACGGTTTGATCATCTCGTCCAAAACTAAATGAATTACCGACTCTCAGCTGAGTATAAATACCCCATAATTCGTTAAAAAAATTAGTTGATTGTAATACTTGATTTTTAATTTGACTAATTCGCATACTAGCAATACCTTCAAAAGCACTAGTTAACTCTACTAAGACATCCATTGCATCTCTTTTTTTTAATAAATCGTTTGGTTGTATCATAATTTCAATTACTTATCTTCTAACACTGTAGCTTCATTATCGGATTTATTTTGATCACTGTTGTCTTCTTGATCGTGATTTCTAAAAGTATTTTTTGATAAACAGCTATTTTTAAGATCTCTTTTTACATTTTCATAATCCTCTTCTTTAATAACTAATTTGGCACTTTCAGCCACTTTTAATTTTAAAATATTAACATCTAGCCTATCTGAATCAGACAAATGAACTACGATATCTAACATTAGTTGCTGAGCCATAAAAGAATAAGTGTCTAGAGGTGATTGCGTCATAACATCTAAAATTTTTTGACCAATCAATAAAGCATGTTTAGCTTCCTGAGCTAATTCAGCCCCAAAATGAGAAAATTCTTCGGCTTGTCTATAATCTGATAAAATTTTTAATATCTCAGCTGATAAAATTTTTTGGCGATCACTATGACCAATTCCACCTGCTCGAGTAACACTAAGTCCAATATTAACAGCCGGTCTAATACCGCTTCGAAAAGTAGCCATATCAAGTACCCATTGACCATCGGTAATAGACATTATATTGGTTGGTAAATAAGCAGTAATATCACCGTTAGCAACATGAACAACTGGAATTGAAGTTAAACATTTACCTGTTTTAGCCAATCTACCTGCTCTCTCTAATAAACTAGAATGAGCGTAGAACATATCACCTGGATAAGAATCACGACCAGGACTAACACCAGATAATAACGCCACTTCTCTATAAGCATGAGCATGAGATGTTAAATCATCATAAATAACAATCGTATCCTGATCTAATTTTTGCCATAAATACTCTGCCATAGAACAAGCTACATAAGGTACGATATAACTCATAATTAATGAGTCAAAGATAGTGGAAACAACTACTATAGCTTTATCGATTGCTCCATTTTCTTGTAATCTTGCCAATAAGGTGTCAACGTCACTATGTTTTTTAGCAATTAAACAATAAACCACCACTTGATCAGTATTTTTCTGATTAATGCTAAGTTGAGTGGCAAAAGTACTCTTCCCCGATTTACTATCTCCGATTAAGGCCATACGTTGACCACGAACTATTGGAAACAAAGCATCAACAATGGTAATACCCGATTCAACCTGATCTTCTAGTAATTGCCTGCTATATAAAGGTGGTGCCGTATTAAAAACTGGCCAAACAGCATCTGCCGCTATTGGCCCTTTACCGTCTAAAGGTTCACCAGTCACAGATACTACCCTACCGATAAAATCTTTACCAACTTTTGTTACTAAGCTATCATGTTGCAAAACAACCATCATACCAATTCTCAAATTAATGTTACCCAGATATAAAACAACAACATGATCTTCATTAATTTGATGTACAAACCCCTTGGAACCATCTTCAAACATAACCAATGAATGAATATTGCAAGGTTGGAGCCCAGAAATCTTAATCAAAAATTTATTAACAGCAATAACTTCACCGACTGGTCTACCTGATGAGACTAATTTATCAAAATGTTTATTACCTGATTCCATTATGTTTGTTCCTGTATAACTTTAACAAAATAATCTGTTGAGTTAGCCAATCGTTGACGAAGTGAAAAATCAAAATATTTATTTGTAGTTCGAACTGTCAAACCGGCTCCTATAGTTGGCTGTAAACCAATAGTTAGTAAAAGTATTGGATTAATTTCCTTTCTAAACCAGGCGGTGATTTTTTCTAAAAATAGGACAGAAGGGTCGACACTAAAACTAAGGTGAATAACTGGTGAATTAACTTTAATATCATTAACCTGAGATATTAAACTTGATAATTCCAGCTGATTATTCAAATTAACATTATTAAGATCGATTAAATTATCTAATAAACGGCTCAATTTAGGTAGTTTAAAATCTTCTTTTTTTAATTTATTCTGTTCAACATAATTTTTTATCCCCCATAACTCACGTTCAACTCGACCAATATCAACCGGACTAATAATAGATAACGGCAGGGATAATGTATTTTTAGCGGTCTTTGTTTTTATACTATGAACCATTATTAATATCCTCAATCATAGCTTGTTTATTAGCTTCTAGATCAGCTACGATATACTCTAATTGGTCATTCAAATCAATCTGATTACCGATTGCTTCTAAGACATAGTGATTAACAATACTAGCCATATTATTTTCGAATCGGGCTAATAATTGTTTTTTTTCGGTTTCAATCTGTTTTTGTATTTCGAGATTTAAAGTCTCCCGTTGTTGATCAATAGCATCATTTGTTTTTTGAATAGCCTCAACTGTCAATTGCTTAGCAGTAGTCAAAGACTCTTCATATTTAACAAACTCTGACTGTAATTTCTGAGTTATTTCAATTTTCATATACTCATTAAGTTGAGAGGTTGTCAGTTGTAAATCTTGTTGCAAGAACATTGCATTTTCAGTAATAATCTTCTCGAAATGTAATCGTCCTCTATTTCTTAATTCTTCTCTAAATTCATCATTAAAAATATTATCGATACTTCCATTAATCGTCTGATCATTTAATTCCTTTTCACTCCGAGGAGAAGATTTCAAATGTAAAATAATATAAATAAAAATTACACCAATAAAAAGAATTAATCCGATTATTACTATTAGCCACCAAATTGTCATTTTTGTTTACCCACCATAAAGTACAGTTTAAAATCACCTTTTATAAATTTTTTTAAAGTTCTAAAGCTTTAATAATAAGTATACTGCAAAAATACCGATAATAAAAATAAGAACACCAGCTAAAATCGTTTGGACTAATGATCTAATAATTGAGCTTCTGGACAATGGATTACGTCCAATAGCTATCATGCCCGATTTAACGCCAGAATAAAGTAAAATGCCAGCTAACACAATCGTTACAAGTAACACTACTAATCCTAGATAAATATGTAAAGCAGAGACGGGTTTAGCTGCAACCGTTTGAGCTACTTTAAACAAAAAAGTTGGTACATAAGAAGCCGACTTGTTGGCTAATGGATTATGCATAATATTTAGATCAACTGGTAAAAGTCCGATTATAATTTGTTGTTTCTTACCAGAAACACTGGTAACAGTAATATTACCGACTATATTAGACTTATTGTTAAAATTACCAACTGCTCGACCAATAACTAATGACTGATCTTGATTAGCTTTCATACCAATTCCATTTAATGAAGAGATGGTTACATAATCACCGCTATTAATTGAACCACCTTGGTCACTAACTAAAACATTGTAAATACCTGATGATGCCACGTAAACTTGTTGAATATTAGAGGAAGATGGAATTAAGGCAACGGTCGTACTAGTAGATGGAACAACAATGCCTAACATATTGTTTATGGTGTTTTGGGTTAAAGGCTCAATCGTCCCTTGAAGCTTATTTTTAATTTGGACTATCATTCCAATTTGGACTGAAGAATTAGCATTATAGCTATGGACTACATCTTGAGAGATAGATACCGATGTTGAACCACTAGCTAAAACAGATGGTCCTGATATAAAAAAGCTCAGTATCACACCCAAAAATAAAAATATTAATAATTTATACTTTTTCATATTTAATGCTTATACTTTAACATTAAAATTATTTTTTTATTATATCAACTATTTTTTTTATTGTTATTTCTAGCATTGGCCAAGTTGTCGATCGACCAAACGTTAATCTGATTGATGATCTTATGTCATTATCTAAAAGACCAATGGCCGATAAAACATGTGAGGGTTTTAAGTTAGCGGCACTACAAGCCGAACCGGCAGATGCCATAATACCTCTGTTATCCAATTCGAAAAGTAATCTTTCATTATCTAATCCTGGAAATGTTAAATGAACATTATTAGGTAAACGAAATTTTAACGATCCATTAACCAGCACTTCTGGCAACTCTTGGTTTATTAAACGTATAAAATCATTTTGCAACTTCTTTAACCTAATAGCCTCTTCTTTTTTAATAGTTATAGCTTTATTTAAAGCCGTCGCGAAACCAATATTACCAGCCATATTTTCTGTACCAGATCTCAGATTAAACTCTTGACCACCACCAATAATAATAGGAAGAATTTTAACACCATGTCTCAAATATAATATCCCAGATTGTTTTGGACCATAGATTTTACTACCATTTAAAGTCAACAAATCAACTCCTAATTGCGACACATGTAAATCAAGATAATTTGTAGCCTGACAACCATCAGCCATGACATAGAGTGGCAAACTATTTTTATTTTTTATTCTGTCTGCTCTTATATCGGCTACCAACCTAGATAGTTGTTTAACGGGTTGAATAGTCCCAATCTCATTATTAGCTACCATTAAGGTTATTAGAACCGTATTATCAGTGATTAAGGATTGAATAGACGCTAAATCAATTACTCCATCAGCCTTAACTTTTGCTAATGAATAATCGTACTCTTTTATTGGTAAAAGCACTGAATCATGTTCTAAATCACTGGTAATAATATGCTTATCAGGAAATTGTTTCATCACACCATGTATAGCTAAATTATTAGCTTCACTACCACCAGCAGTAAAAATAATTTCTTCGGATTTAGCACCTAAAAGAAATGCTATTTGTTTCCTAGCATTTTTTAAATCATCTTTAACTGCTTTAGCTGATAAATAAATAGCCGAGGGATTGTAGAATTTCTCAGTAAAATAAGGTAACATTGCTTTTAAAACATCCTCATCGACCGGAGTAGAGGCAGCATAATCAAGATAAATATTTTGATTCATGATTATTTATTATAACTAAAAAATTATTTTATATATCGATCAGTTATTTGATTTGGAATTGTCTCAATATAAATTTTGGTAGCATTTAAAAAATTCTGTAATTCAGATTCAGTTAATGATTGATAATTTTGATCACCGTGAGATTTTAATATAATATTTTTTCTAATATGATAATACGTTGTTAAAATATGTCTTTCATTGGAATTGTCTAACCACTCTTCATGCCAGACCCAAGTATGAGGATTTAGATAAATAAATGCG
>JAJZCO010000095.1 GCA_021846095.1 bacterium
GATCTATAAAAAACCGGATAAAAATTTAATTAAAATACAAATTGTGTTTATTATCATTCAGATTTTTTTATCAGCTGCCGGTTTGATAGTTAAAAAAGTTACACCTAGGATTGTAAATAATAGTATTGTTGGCTATAACCCAATATATGGTAATTACTATATCGTATATATTGTTATTATATTTTTCTTTATGATTGTTATAGTTTTGAACATTCATAAATCACTACAACAGGCGACGGGTAAATTAAGAGAACAAATTGTTCTTATTAAATATGGAGCATTGATAGCAATTATTCTTGCAGTTGTTACAAATGTTGTATTACCGGATATACTAAGCAATTCATCTACCGCAGAATATGCACCATTGGCTAGCGTAATATTTATGGGTGTTTTAAGTTATGCAATTATACGACACAGATTATTTGACATTAACTTTGTGATCGCTCGATCAGTCGGTTATATTGTCACTCTGGCATTTTTTATGGCTTTTTATGCTTCAGTCATCTTTTTTATTACTAAAATGATTTTGAATTTAAATATTTCAATTAGTGCTCAGATATGGCTATCTGCTACTATTGCAGTAGCAAGCTCTGGTTTTCCTAGTTTAAAAAGAAAATTTGATAGTATAACAGATAAGATATTCTATAAAGATTCTTATAATGCTCAAGACTTGCTTGATGATCTAAACAAAGTCCTTGTTTCTAATACCAATTTGAAAAGTCTTCTAAAATCGAGCTCTGATATCATTGAGCAATATTTAAAAGCCGAATTTTGCTATATTGGCTTAAAAGATAACAAGAAAAATATTAATTTTATTGGCAATTACAAAACTTTCATAGATATTAATGCTATTAATACTGTATTAAATAGTATTAATAAACAGAAAGATGAAGTTATTGTAACTGATTTTTTGAGTAGTGACCAATATGATCTAATTGAAATATTGCAATCATTCAGTATTTCAATGATTATCGAATTTCGAATTCATAATAAATCTAGTAGCGTTGAAGAATCGGGTATTTTAATTTTAGGAAATAAAAAGTCTGGTTCAGTTTATTTGAATAATGACTATAAAGTAGTATCTATTATAACCAAAGAGTTAGCTATATCTATTCAGAATGCTCAGAGTTATGAAAAAATTAGAGAACTTAATAATGATTTAAAGTTAAAAATTGATCAAGCAACTAAAAAATTAAGAAATTCTAATGAAAAACTAAAACAACTAGATGAATCAAAAGATGACTTTATATCTATGGCATCTCACCAACTCAGGACACCACTGACTAGTGTTAAAGGCTATCTTAGTATGGTACTGGATGGTGACACCGGTAAATTATCTAAAATCCAGCATGAAATGTTGAGTCAGGCTTTTATTAGTTCTCAGAGAATGGTCTATTTGATAGCAGATTTACTGAATGTTTCTAGACTTAAAACTGGTAAGTTTATTATTGAATCGACAAAAGTTAATTTAGCTCAAATGATTACTCAAGAAATATCTCAGCTAAAAGATACGGCTGAGGCTAGGTCATTAAAACTAATCTACCAAAAACCTGATGCTTTTCCAGATTTAATATTAGATGAGACTAAGATAAGGCAAGTAATAATGAATTTTATTGATAATGCTATTTATTACACTCCTGCTGGAGGTAAAATAAAAATTCAGATTATTGATTCTAATAAAACTGTTGAATTTAAAGTTGAAGACGACGGTATTGGTGTTCCAAAATCAGAACAACAGCATCTATTTACTAAATTTTATCGAGCTACTAATGCTAGAAAGGCTCGTCCTGATGGTACCGGTATAGGCTTATATATGGCCAAGAAAGTTATTTTAGCCGAACATGGTTCGATTATTTTTGACAGTCGAGAAGGCAAGGGTAGTACCTTTGGGTTTATACTCAATAAGGCAAAATTAGTAGCACCTTAATTCTCGGGTTTTTAATTTAAAAATTAATTTGATTGTATGATTGTTAAAGTTAATATATGGGGCGGTGATATTGACAATATTGTGTTGTTATGATAATGTAAGATAATATTCAATTATTCAAAGTAGTAATAATGAATTTTTGTGAATGAAATAGGTGGGCATGTTAACTTCTATGAGGAGCCAGTATGTCAGAAAATTTATATCAGGTACCAGAAGACAGGATTGAATCTAATCCTAATATAGCTGTCGATCACAATAGCGATAATCAACGTAGTGTGCCTAGCTGGATTAATAAAAAAACTGGTCTTATTGCTTGCAGTGCTCTCGTTATTGGTGCTGGGTTAGGCTTAAGCAACTGTCGTAATGGTAATGAATTGCCGGTAGTTCCTAATGCTACTAATACCCTTCAAGAAACTATTCAAAAGGCTTTAACCGTAAATACTCTTGATGCTAATTGTGCTACCATAGTGCCTCATAATTATAATATTCCTACTCAATTTGGAAATATTATTCGTTATGATGTGGGTGCCTTGAATCCGGTTGGTTCTGGTCCGTCGGAAAGGAAATTTTCAACCGCCCTAGAACCACCAATTATTCCAAACAATCCTCAAGAAGCTCTTAAGCAAGTCGAA
>JAJZCO010000096.1 GCA_021846095.1 bacterium
GACGTTAATGACAATCCAGTAGGTGTTATCGATCAAGATACCAATACAGCTAAGGCCGGTAGGAATATCATTAGAGCGACTAGTTTGCTGAGTGGTTTATTAAGTGGTAATGGTGGTGGACTCGAAGCGATTGCTGGTAATGGTATAGGTACTATAATTCCGCAATCTTTTGTAGCGTCGATTAACAATCAGCCGGTTTGTAAATATCACGAACAGATGAGTATTGGTGTATTTTTCAAAATGGATATAGATTTTAGTAGTGATACGGCTAATTTGTATGACCGAACACTTGGTATTGCAGCAGCAATACTACTTGCTAGTCGACATATGTCCTAAGATAATATAAGACTTATGTCATTATTCTAAAAAATATCCTTCGACGGTACATTGTTGATTATTTTTAAAAATATCTTTAGAACTGACAAATAGTCGACCTGACATTACAGTATAATTTTTTTGAAAACGCCATTTGTTATTTCGATAGAATCTCGAATTTAAATAAAAAACTAGAAGGTATGGAAGTAACATTTAGCTATTGAACTGCTCCAAAAACTTGATTTAAATACTAATATATGTTATTAATATAACGATATGTCTAATTTAGAAGATATAAATTCTAATAATAAAAATTATATAACTACTGAGTGGAATGGCTCCCATATTAGTATTTATGATGTTGATGGTATCATCCAAGATGCTACTGAGCATCGAACTATCCTTTACGATCGTAGTGATTTTCCGTTTCCTATAGAAAGAATTAAAGTTTATGCAGAGATTGTCCAACCCGAAAAAGAAGATGCTTTAATGCTAGAGTCAATCTTGCAGTTGGATAGGACATATTGTATAGATTCAAATTGGTTGGTCGACCGATTTCAAAAATATTTTACCCCTCAAGATGTAGATAGTGATGATTATCAAAAAAGACCACCATTTCATATAAGGAATTTAGCCTTTAGTGATACGTTTTTGGTTTCCGATGATGAAAGTGGCAGTAAATTTGTTCTTTGGCTCAATCAAGAAGAAAATAAAATTCAACTTACTAATGATATTCGGTTAACAGCTGGAAATGAAGTTTCAGAAATTTATCCGCCAGTATTAGCCTCTGTTTCACCGGAAAAACTACTTAAAAGTCAAATCTCTGCAACAGCTTTATTGGCTGATTTTGTCAATGGGTTTTATAAAGTAAAAGATCAAAATGATATTAATATTATGAATGGTGTGCCTCTTAATAGGGAGTATATAATCGGTAATGATAGGCGACCTGATGTAAAATCGAAAGTGATTAAGAAATTAGGAGATATGGGCATTCAAAAAAAGATATCTAATGATCGTAATTCATCACCTGTATTTGATATTGAGGAGTTGGAACCGGGTGAAAAACAGAGTGTTGAAAAATTAAATCCAGAAAATATGATTTCATTGAACGATATTGGAGGTCTCGAAAGTGTTAAAAAAATTCTTAGTGACGTGGCGATATCATTTAAACACCATGAAATAATGAAGAAGTGGGGAACAGAAAGACCTAGGGGTGTATTGCTTTACGGAGAACCCGGAACTGGTAAAACAATGCTGGTAAAAGCTTTATCTAACGAAATTGGTGCTGAATTAATGATAATTCAAAGTACCGATATTTATAGTGCAATGCTAGGTAATTCAGAGCAGCACATCAAAGATATTTTTAGTAAACTTAAGGGACAAAATGATACCCCAATAGTTCTATTTTTTGATGAGTTTGAGTCCATATTTGGTATAACCAATAAGCCTTCAGCAGGTGGTGCCGATAGCGCTAGAAATGCCGTAGCCGGTATTTTTAAACAAGAGATGAATACTTTAGCTCAAGAAAATCCCAACGTTTTAGTCGTGGCAGCTACAAATGACCTTGATTGTATAGATCCATCTTTAATTCGTTCAGGTAGGTTTGATCATAAAATTTATGTACCAATGCCGGATCAAATCGCCCGTATTCAAATTATTGCCAATATAATGTCGGAAAAAATTATAGAGTGTGAAGATGGTAATTTTAAATTGTTTGATGATAGCTTGAGTATTGAAAAAATTGCTAGTCAAACGGATGACTTAAGTGGTGCTGATATAGCTGAAATTTTTAGACGTCTTAGTTTATCGCGAGCAATGGAAGAAGTTAGGACTGGTAAAGAACAAACTCCTATTTCGCAATTAAATTTCGAACAAGAAATACGAAATTTTAGACAAAATGGTTAGACTCACTACAGTCTTTAAAAATACTGTTTGTACTGTCTAATACCTTGTATCAAACTTTATAGTTGTGTCCATTTAACCTGTTTTTTCATTTAATTTTATAGTATCAAATAGTTTCTATTATTTTTTTTCAACGCTATCTTTATCGAAAGTTTACTACCTATAGCGGTTTTTAAGATAATTCCTAAACAAGACGATATTTTAACTAAAATACTTGCTTAATATCTATTAATTTATTCTTTAAAGTATTATTGAAGGACTATTTTTTTAGCTGTCATACTACCGTTACTATTTTTGATCCCGATGACATGAATAGTAGCTCCATTCAGATCGG
>JAJZCO010000097.1 GCA_021846095.1 bacterium
CAACAATTAGAAAATAAGTTTAGTGAGCTTATTTCTAGTTTATTAATAAAAAACAAGGTTGAAGTTAAGTCGCTTGAGTTTAAGATATATAATTTTGTTAATCCTAAAAAAACTGAGGTTGAACCAGTAAAACAAGACCAGAGTTCTTTAAAAACTGTTGTTACTAAAGTAAACAGTAATAGCCTGTCTCATTCATATCGACAAGGATTAAATGAAAAATATACTTTTGATAATTTTATTGTTGGTGATGGAAACGAACTAGCTTTTGCGGCTTGCCAAGCAATCGCTCAACAACCCGGTACAAGATACAATCCTTTATTTATTTATGGTGGCGTTGGTATTGGAAAAACCCACCTTATTCAAGCTGTTGGCAATGCTCTAGTTAAGGATAAGGGTTTTTCTAAAGTACTTTATATTTCAACCGAACAATTTGTTCAAGAATTTGTAGATGCCCTAAGATACAGAAAAACAGCCGATTTTGCTAGTTATTATCGGACTGCTGATGTTTTAATAGTTGATGATGTCCAATTTATTGCTGGTAAAGAAAAAATGCAAGAAGAATTTTTCCATACATTTAACGCCCTCCATCAAGCCAATAAACAAATTATTATTAGTTCCGATAAACCACCTAAGGAAATCCCTACTCTTGAAGAACGTTTAAAAAGTCGGTTTGCTTGGGGAATGAGTATTGATATGCAAAACCCCGATTTCGAAACCAGATGCGCTATTATTCAAACTAAGGCGGCAGAACAAAATACCGAACTCCCATCTGATGTAGTAGATTATTTATCGACCAATGTTCAAACCAACATTCGAGAACTTGAAGGGGCCCTAAATCAATTACTAGCTTTTTGTGAAATGAGAGCCTTAGAACCAACTCTTTCTATAGTATCGAGTTTATTTAGTTCAATTAAAAATAGACCTCGTCATTTAAGTGCTAAGCAAATAGTTGAAAAAACAGCTCGCTATTTTCAAATACAACTAGACGATATATTGGGTTCAAAAAGAGACAAAGATATAGTTGTTCCTAGACAGGTTGCTATGTATATTTTAAGAAATGAACTCCATCTTAGTTTTCCAAAAATTGCCAAGGAACTTGGCAGGAAAGATCATACCACTGCTATTCACTCTGTCGAAAAAATTGAGAAAGAATCAAAAATAAATATCGATCTTAAAAAGGCTATCACTGATATAACCGAGAAACTATATGTTTAAAAACTGTTTACATTATTTAAAAAAACTGTGGTTAAATATTACTTTATTCACAAAAATAAAATTTAGTACTTTTCCTTTAGAGGATAACCAGCCTGCTTTAATCACAAGTTATTGTTATTTTATAAACCACTTTTACTACTTTTTATTTTTTATTTTTAATCAGTTATTTTACTGTTTTTCCACATTATCCACTGTACCAATAATAAGTAACAATAATATAAATTTAAAATATTCTATATAATTATAAATTAAGTAAGGGGATAAATATGAAGTTGCAAGTAACTCAAGAAAATTTAAATAAAGCTCTTAGTTCAGTATCTAGGGTAGCATCAAGCAGAAGTACCCTACCGATATTAGCTAATGTTCTAATAAAAACTAACAATAATCTTTTGTCTATTTCGGCTACTAATTTAAATATTGCCATTACTCATTCGATTGGAGCAAAAGTAGCTACTAAAGGTTCAATCACCGTACCAGCTAAATTAATGCAAGAGTTTATTGCTAGTTTACCGGCTGGTGTTATTGATTTAGAATTAGACAGGACAAAACTTAAGATATCTACCGAAAAATACAACTCAACGATTAATGGAATTATATCGGATGATTACCCTATTATGCCCTCGGTTGATAGTAAAAATAACTGGAAAATTTCTTCTTTAGTATTAAAGTCAGCTTTATCTCAAGTTATTTTTGCAGCTAGTTCAGACGAAACAAGACCAATATTAACCGGTATATTATTTTCAGTGGTTGATGATAATTTATATCTCGTTGCAACCGATAGTTATAGATTGGCCGAAAAAAAAGTTATTAAACTACAACAACCTTTGAATCTTTTAATTCCGGCTAGCTCTATGACCGATCTTTTAAGGATATTACCCGACAATGATAATGAAGTATTAGTCACATATGATGATAACCAGATAAAATTTAAAATAAACGAAATCGAACTGCTTACTCGGCTACTTAATGGTACTTATCCTGATTATAAAAAACTGATACCAGAAAAATTTTCTACTTCTTCCACTCTTAAAAAAGCTGACATGTTGAATGTTGTTAAAGTCTCAAGTTTGTTTGCTAGAGAAAATGCCGGGAGTATAAAAATAGAGGTTAATGAAGAAAATTCGACTTTATCAGTAAAATCAATCGCATCTCAAATAGGAGAGAATATTGCCTCGGCAGAAGCGGTAGTAACTAATAGTGGAGATATAACTCTTAATGCTCGGTATTTATTAGAAGCTTTAAATGCTTTATCGGGAGAGAATATTGAATTCGCTTTCAATGGTAAACTTGAACCAACTATTATTAGAGACCCTAAAAA
>JAJZCO010000007.1 GCA_021846095.1 bacterium
GATTTGAAGTGGTTTTTGTTACCGAGCAAAATTATTTATGTCACTCTGGTATTCGTTATAATTTATCGGATATTTTTTATTTTATCAGGCCATCCCATATTAAATTCGTTATTTAATATTTTTTGGGGAATATTGTTTGGCGGGGGTTTATTTTTCATTTTGTATCTTATCTCAAAAGGTCAATGGATTGGAGGAGGCGATATTCGACTAGGTGCATTAATTGGAGTTTTAATTGGGGGTCCAGTTGATGCCTTAATATTTTTATTTATAGCGTCTTTGATGGGTAGTTTAATTAGTTTGCCATTATTGGCCATTAAAAAATATAATCGTCGATCAATTATCCCGTTTGGTCCTTTTTTAATAATGGCTGCTTTTGTAGTCCAAATTTTTGGTTCGGCTATTGTTTCTTGGGCAAAAAATAATTATTTAATTCCGTGAAATCGTATTAACATATTGTAATCATTAGATTAAGATAACCATAATCTTTATGTTATACTCAAATTAAAGTTATGCTAAATCTTAAGAATCAAATTGGTTTTACGATTATTGAATTGATGATATTCTTAGCAATTGCAGGTGGCTTATTTATCTTTGGTATTTCGACTCTTCTTAAGGTTCAAAATAATGATCAATTTCAAGTAGATTTGGGACTACTTAAAACACAGATTCAGACTTATATTAATAATACCGCGGAGGGCAATTATACTTTGCCGACTAATTATCAATGTTTGCCTGGGGCCAGTAGATTATATATATTAAATTCAGCTACTACAAGTTCAATGTCACCAGATTGTATGTATATTGGTTCCGCCCTCGGTTTTACTAATAATACGGCTAATAATTTATGGACAATTCACGATTTACCAGTTTTTGGATATACGTTTAAAAACAATTCGATTAGTCAGTTTCAACCCAATTCTACGAGTTTAGCTGATGCTTTACCGATAACTTCGGCTGGTCTAGATCAAACATACAATATACCTGGCGAATTATCCTTATATTCTGTTTCATATTTTTCGTCATCTGGTAATCAATTAATGAATGGTTTTTTACTATACAATAAATTTAATCAATACCTAAGTCAGTCCAGTAGTGTATTACAATCCAGCTCCCAATATATTAATTTAGCACCAATCGAACCGTACGTTCCGAGTAATTTTTTAATAACAAATTTAGCAAATGATGTTAATGAGTTATCTGATAATTGTAATACTACAACTTTGAATGTTTGTATGATTAATCCTACTACCGATTCGCCGGTTTTAAGTTCTCTGGCTACAATTAATCCAATTAGTGGCATTGATATTTGTCTTAATGATGTTAATTTAGGGATTTCTGCTAGTTTAGTGATAGGCTCAAGATTTAATAGTAGTTATAAAGCATTAGCGACTATAATGTATAATAAAAGGAATTGTTTATGAAAAAAACATTATTTTACAAGGGTGATACAATAATTGAAGTATTATTATCTATTGCAATTTTATCGGTTATTTTAGTAGGAGCTTATGTATCAGTAAATAATTCAACTCTGACTTTGAGAGATTCTCAAGAACATGCTGAGGCCTTAAATATAGCCCAATCTCAGACAGAGTCATTGATTGCTTGGTATGCCTCTAATAGTGCTAAGAGTTATTTAACTTATGCTTGCCCAGAAGCAGTGTTGCATATTGTCTGCGGCAGTGCTCAGATAAGCCCTTCATTTAATAGTTCATTTTGTTTTAATAATACTGCCACTCCAACCTTAAATGGAAATTGTAGTATTCTAAGTGGCGCAATTAATTCCGGCGTCCAGCCTTCCTATAAGTGTAATTATTCCGGTCATTATTGTTATACGGTTACTATCACTAGTCAAGTAGCCTATTTACCTAGTATGAGTTTTCCGGGAGGAGGGTTTTGTACGATCAATAGTTATAATTATAATATCGCTGTTACTTGGCCATCGATACTTGTTGGTAATTATAATAAATCATTGTCAGGTAGCTATAGTAGGGTAACTTTGACTTATCGACCAGAAGTTTTAAAACCATCATGTTAATTAATAATTATTAGTTATGGAAAAACACAAGTTTTATAGTCAAAAAATAAACAATCAGGGGTTTACTATTATTGAGTTATTAATTGCCACTGTTGTATTTTCAAGTATCTTATTAATTGCTACTATCGGAATAATCTATATCAGTAAAACTTATGTGGAAGGACAGGTTGTAATTAAAAATCAGGATAATACCCAGGCGATTTTACAGAATCTATCCAGTGCCATTAAATTTGATGATAATAGTAATCATAATATTGTATTGCCGATGTTAAACATTGCTAGTCATAATTATTTTTTTTGTGTAGGTAACTACGAATATATCTATAGCTTGAATCAATTGTTTAATGATCGTAGTACTAGCGTTGGTCTAAGCCAACTACCTAATAATAATTCGCCAATTTGTTCTTACCCGACAGTATTGACTGGGGCTCGACAACTTTTATCGCAAAACGAAAGAATAGGTGAGCTAAATATTACTAGCAGTAGTAATATTTATGATATTACACTCAATATTGCTTATGGTAATGATAGCGTTTTACAGACACTGGGTTCGACGGCTAGCCCACCTTCATATCAATATCGATGTACTATTTCAGCGTTCAGTATTTCTTTATGTGCTGTTAGTTCGTTATCAACAATCGTAACACCTAGAATAGGAGCCTAATAAAGGTATATAATGGAATTATTATGAATATAAATATTAAATATTTTAACGAATCAGGCTATGCAGCAATTATAATCAGTATGCTTATTATGGTTATAATAGGTTTAATTGCTTTAGGTTTTTCAGCTACTACTAGAAATGAACAACAAGTCACTTTAGATAATGCCTTAAGTACTGAAGCTTATTATGCTGCTGAAAGTGGTGTTAATTCTGCTTATAGTGTAATTGCGGCTTATGAAAAAGCTGGCCAAAACTTATCTAGTCTACCTCAACAAACAAATAATTGTTTGGCAGATAATAATGGTAATTCTACTTATTCTAGTACGTCTAGTTCAAAGCTTAATACTACTTTTCCGAATAGTTCACCGATCTACAGTTGTCTGTTGGTCAATTCTAAACCATATTCTTTAGAATATAAACCAATTCTACAAAATATTGGAGAATCTTTTCCAGTACAAAACTCTACTTCAGGTAATATTACTCAAATTAATGTTAGTTGGCAAAGTCATCTTATACCCGGTCCCTTGACTTTTTCTGGTTGTCCTTCTGTTGGTAATTTGCCGCCACTTAATAATTATCTAAACTGTTCAGCACCAGTCTTAGAGCTTGATATTGTGCCAATGAATGATGTTATTCAGAATACTACATTTATAATTGATAATACTAGTAATTACTTTATATTTCCTTATAACGGCACATATTCAGTCGGTAATAATTTCACTAAGCATACTTTAGGTGGTAATTGCAGTCCAGTTTTAATTCCTTCTGGAGAGTTTTCCTGTAATGTAAGTATTACTCCCACTATACCGAGTAATGGCTATTATATTCACATCGTGCCTTATTATACCGATGCTGATGTTTCGATAACGGCTTATGCATCTTCTTTATCACCAATTAGTTTTTTCGGATCTCAAGCTTTAATTGATGCAACCGGACAAGCATCAGGGGTTTCTAAACGTATTGAAGAGAGGATTTGTATTAGCACGCTCTGTTCTAATCAGGCCCCCAATCAGGCTATTTTGTCCCAAAACAATATTTGTAAATATTTTACCGCTCGGCCAGGTGTTATTACTAATCGAAATCCTGGAACTTGTAGCGGACCGTAGTTTTTATTTTATATTGTGAAAATTTTTGTGAACTTCCTTAAGATGGGTATCAGTTATATGGGTATATATTTGAGTTGTGGCAATGTTACTATGTCCTAACATAGATTGAACGCTCCGAATATCGGCTCCATTCATTAATAAGTCGGTTGCAAACGAATGTCTTAAAACATGAGGACTGACATGTTTAGTAATTCCTGCCAGTAAAGCGTAGTGATTAACTAATCTTTGAACACTTCTAGTAGTTAGACGCTTAAAATTGCCAGAATTATCAATAGTTTTATGGCCGTTACTATAATGAATAAATAAAGGGATTGATGAATCTATTCTTCTATTTAGATATTTTGTTAACCAATCTTTTGTAGTATCTGAAACAAAAATTGGTCGGTCTTTCTGACCCTTACCACGAACAGTAAATTCTCCTCTTTCTAGATTGATTTGATCTTTATTTATACTAACTAATTCACTAACTCTCATTCCTGAACTAAATAATAATTCTAAAATCGCTCGGTCTCGTAAACCAATGTTAGTTTTTATATCTGGTTGATTGAATAATCGTCTTATCTCATCATTAGTTAGAAAAGTTACTTGTTTTCTTGTAGTATTCGCCAGTTCGATTTTTTCTGGAGCTAAAGTGGCAATATTTCGTTTATGACAATATTTTAAGAAACTTCTTAATGCTATTAGATGATAGTTTTGAGTTGTTTTATCTAGTTCGTCTTTGACATTTGTTCCTAAACGATTCAACCAAAGCCGCCATTTTCTAATTAAGTCATCATCGATATCGTTAACTGAAATATCACCACTAAAGTCACTTAATCTAGTTAAATAATGGTCATAATTTTTGATTGTTTTTGAAGAACGATTTTTTTCAATCTCTAAATACTCTAAAAATTCAGATTTAATTTTTTCGAATTGCATGACAAATTAAGTATAGAACATATCGTTTTTATTGTAATGAGTAATCTTTTTATTTAATTATTATTGATGTTGCAACATTATATCTGTTAGAATAGAGTATATTAAAAGGAAATTAAATTTATGGAAAGAACTTTAGTAATTTTAAAACCGGACTGTGTGATGCGAGGTATTACGGGATTAATTTTAACAAGATTTGAACAGGCTGGTTTTAAGATTATTGCTATGAAAATGGCTACACCGGATTATCAGCAACTATATCAGCATTATGAAGGTATCGGGACGTTAAAATCCAGAAAAGGGGAAGAAATATTCGAAAGTCAACTTGCTAGTATGCAAGACGGTCCAATTATTGTTTTGATTCTAGAAGGCGTAGAAGCCGTTGGTACCGTTCGAAAAATGGTTGGAGTAACAGAGCCTAAGAATGCTTTACCGGGAACTATCAGAGGAGATTTTGCTCATGTTAACTATAGTTCGGCTGCAAAAATAGGTCGAGGAGTCGCTAATATTGTTCACGCTTCAGCTGATAAAAATGAAGCAAAATCTGAAATTAAACATTGGTTTAATGATAATGAACTTTTTGAATATCAAACTGTTCATGAAAGATTTACTCAACCTAAGTAATTTTTTTAAATAGTAATACTCTCTTGTTGTCTCCGTAGTTCAATGGATAAAATAATTCCGTCCTAAGGAAGAGCTAGAGGTTCGAATCCTCTCGGAGGCACCAATTAAACGTTGAATAATGATACAATGTTTAATTATGGACCTCAGTAATACACCAGCCTTAACTGGATACCGTTATTTTAAAGATCAATTTGATGATGAGTCAGTACTATATGTTTTTCGCAAACATCCAGTCGTAATGAGAAAAGGGTTGGTCTTTGGTTTGTTTGGTCCGTTAATTGGAGTATTACCATCTGCCTTTCGACCTCAGCTCGGCTTTGGATATTTTTTTGGAGGTTTAATAGTTGGGTTTATTCTTGGTATAATAATTTTATTACCTAGTTGGGTAAGTTGGTACTTTAGTCTATTTATAGTAACTAATCAAAGATTTATTCAAATTTTCCAGAAAGGGTTTTTTCATCGATCAGTTGCTGATATCAAATTGGAACAAATCCAATCGATCAGTTATATTATAGCCGGATTACAACAGACTTTACTTGGTTTTGGAACAATTAAAATACAGACTTATATTGGAGACTTAATTATACATGATGTCCATCATCCAGGTAAGATTCAAAATAAGATCCAAAATATTTTAAGACAACTTAATATTACCGGATTAGATTTTATAAATGAATTAAATAATAGGAATACTAATGAAATTGAAGATTAAAGATTGGAAAATTTTTAAAATTTTTAGACGACCTAAAAAAATAGAAGAACGGATGAGGGATGCTTTTTTAAATGTACCGAAGATTACTGATGAAACAATAACCGAGCATCGAGAAGACATCTTAAAAGGCGCCAGAAAATATATTTATCCTTTGAAACATAGTTCGCATTATATAGTTAGAATTTCTGTTATTTTGTTTGTTGTTCTAGTTGTTATTTTTTTTATATTTTCTAGCGTAGAACTTTATGATTTACAATCAACGTCAAGTTTTATAACCGATGTGACTAATGTCATACCATTTCCAGTAGCTAAAGTTGGCAATTCTTGGATTTCATACAATAGTTATCTTTTTGAACTTCGAAGAGAGATGCATTATTACGAAACACAACAACAAGTCAATTTTTCTCTTAAAAGTAATGTTAATCAGTTAAATAATTTAAAAACTCAAGCTATGAATCAGGTTATTTTAAATTATTATGTAAAATCTTTAGCTCAGAAATACCATATAACAGTTTCTAATCAAGAAGTTAATAACGAGATAACATATTTTCAAAATGAAAATCGATTAGGTAGTAATCCGAGCGTATTAAATAATATTTTGAATGATTTTTGGGGTTGGAATATTAATGATTTTAAGATAGAGCTAAAAAATGAGTTATTGCAGCAAAAAGTAGTTTATGCTTTGGATCATAAGACAGTAAATGAAGCTAAATCTGTTTACAATCAATTATTGCATGGAGCAGATTTTGCAACTTTAGCCCAACAATATTCTTCGGATATTTCTACCAAAAATAATGGTGGTCAGTATCCTAATCCAATTATTGCAACGGATCGTACTTTAGCACCTCAGATTATGGCTGAGCTTTTTTCTCTCAAAGTTAATCAAATTTCCCCGATTATTAATACGGGGTATACTTTAGAGATTATAAAAGTTGATGCTATATCTGGTCCAAGTGTAACAGCATCACATATTGAATTTATATTAAATAACATACATGACTACACCAGTAGTTTGGCAAAACAAGAGCGACCACATTATTTTATTAAATATTAAAAAATATTGTATAATCTATGATTATGGCTATGGGCTCGTAGTGAAGTTGGCCTATCACGTCTCCCTGTCACGGAGAAGATCGCCGGTTCGAATCCGGTCGGGCCCGCCAAAGTATGCGTTGACCTTGGTGTCTTTTAGGTGTACACTAGAAGTGTAACTAAAAAGGACATTATTATGATAACAGTTACTGCAAAAAATTTAAGAGATAATTTAAGTGAATATCTTGATCGACTTCAAAAAGGTGAAGAGATTGTTATTATAAGACACTCTGAGATAGTGGGTACATTGAAGCCTGCTAAAAATGAAATCACAGGTAATGGTACTGTTGTAGCTTCTATGCTCGACCGCAACAAAGTTCTTTTCTCTCTCAATAAACACTTAACAGATGAGTCAATTACTACAAAAGAGCTTTATCATGAAGCACTGAGTGAAAAGTATTTATAAAATATGAAGCGTATTTTTCTAGATGCCAACATATTACTTGAGATACTGTTTGACAGAAAGTTGGCTGCTGAGTGCAGATCTCTGGTAAGTAGTCCATCTAATGAGTATGCTATAAGTGTAATAACAGTACACATAGTTTGGTACATGGCTGAAAAATATAAGTTACAAACACAGCTAATAGATGATTTGTTATCTGTTTGGGTAATATTGCCGGTGACTGATCAAATTATACAGGTATCTCGAGGTCGTTATAATGGAAAAGATTTCGAAGATTGTTTACAGGCGGCTTGTGCAGAATCTGGTAATTATGATGAAATTATAACTATTGATAAGCACTTCCAAGTACATAGTCATACGGAATTGCCTGTGACGGTGTTGGCGGACAGCGCCTAAACAGGCAGTCCGACTCGATGCCTCGCCATTAAGCTTATATTTAAATCACTGTCGTATTTCGAAGTGTTTATAGGTTGTTGACCCAAAATATGCCAAAAGATATACTTAGGTATATGAGTACAATGAATGACACAACTATGTTAAGCCTTAAGACCAAGAAGCAGGTTAAGGAATTAGCTCAAATGAGAGCCAAGCAACTTGGCATACCACTAGGAACTTTAGTAAATGCTTTTCTGCGCAATCTTGGACAGACTGGCGAAATACACTTTACCATCTCAGAACCTATTACTCCTAAGATGGCCAACATTATAGAAGAGATGCGAGCAGAGGTAGCTACTACGGGTGATACTTATGGGCCATATACAATAGAGGAAGCAGAAGAGTTTCTAGACAGTATTCCTTATGAATCAAAACATAAAAATTGAATATGCCAAGAAGCTTAGCAAGCAGTACTCTAAATTAATCCCGAAGGTTAGAGAACAGTTCAAAAAAATGTCAACATCTCTGGCTTAATGACCCATACAACCCACAATTTCATCTACGCATGCCTACTTACTGGTAAATATGCTGGCCTGTATAGCTGTCGATATGCGTGTTCTATTCGAGAAAAATAACAATACGTATGTGATGTTTGGATTTATAGGTATGCATAGTCAATTGTACGACTAGACGTAGTATCTGCCGAAGCAAAGTAGTTCCAGATATCTTGCACCATGGCCCGCCATCAAATTTTACATCTATTAATTTTGTTCACTCAATCTGAATTTTCTAACTATTAAGTTTAACTTGACGAATCATATTTAATGAAGTTAAACTTATAGTATGAATACTATAACTACTAGACAGTTAAGAGAGACTATGTCAAAAGTCGTTAATGATTTACAACAAGGTATGCCAATTAGTCTTAGCTATAGACATAAAATCATCGGAATTATACAGCCCGTTAATGTGTCCAAGGTAACTTTAAGACGAGGTTCACCTCAGGCTATACGCCAGGGCTTAAAAGCATTAAGGGGTACATATCACGTTTCTGCTCCGAATAATAACGATATCAGTATTAAAGAACAAATTGCTAAATATCGGGGATTAAAATACAGTAAATGATTTTTGTAGACGCAAATGTTTTACTAGAAGTTATTTTAAAACGTACTGATCAAAAAGCTTGTGAGCGTTTATTGAGTGATAATAACGATAAGGCAATTTCGATTTTAACCGTTGACTTAGTTATGTATTTTGTTGAAAAAGACAAACTATCTTGGCAGCCGATTAAAACATTTTTGGATAGTTTTCATTGGTTACCTATACTGGATACTGATGTAACCTGGGCTTTTTCCAACTTTAATGGTGATGATTTTGAAGATGCACTACAGATATCTTGTGCTATCAGAGAAAATTGTAAAGTATTTGCCACGCTTGATGAGTTATTGGCTGCTAAGTATGGTCAAATTTTACCAGTTAAGCTACTTAGGTAATTAATAAAAATAACTATTCGTCAGTGTTCCATATAAGGATAGTCGTAGGATTGATATGACAGGTGATTATCGGGCAATATATAAATTAGTTGATAAAGATTTTACTCATATAGGTATTTTATAGTCAGCTTTATTATTAATTACTAGATTTGTAAAGATTAGTAGTTATAAAATACGCTTTTTTTGCCAATTAAACTTCTAGGTTAACGAATTTGGGTTAGATATTTCTTGCAAGGTCTTATCTAGTAGTTTTTAGCTTATATTTAACTGTCTGATTAAATTTATAGGCTGTTAATATTCAATTGATTATTTTTAAATTTTAGTAAGTAGGTAATTTGATATTATATTAGTTAGGCTTTTATATAATTGCCATCTTAGCTCAGCTGGCTAGAGCGTCGCTTTCGTAAAGCGGAGGTCTGGGGTTCGATTCCCCAAGATGGCTCCATCTCGCGGGTATCGTATAATGGTAATATGTAGCCTTCCCAAGGCTGAGTCGAGAGTTCGATTCTCTCTATCCGCACCATAATTAATAGATATTAGAAGATTTATCGGTTATTATTAAATTGTAGAAGAAGGTTTATTCGTAGATAAAATATGGCTGTAAAACGAAAATATTATCATGATCATTTAATCCTATTGTTAAATAGTGTCGATATTTTTTTAGGAATAATAGTGATCGGGCTACTTATTGTTCGTTTAGCTTCTCAAAACCATGCTAGTTATTTCATACAGTATCGTCCGATTTTAGGTTTAAATGCTTTTCAAACAGGAAGTGCTATAAATTTAATTAGTTTTGGGTTGTTTGCCTTATTAATAATGGTCGTTAATAGTGTTTTAAGTTTTAAAGTTTATCTAATAAATCGTCATTTTTCAATTATTATTCTTTTATCTGGGGCTTTGCTTTTGTTGGTAGCATTATTAGTATCTAACGCCTTACTAGGATTACATTAATAATTTTATGAAACAATTAGAAATACCTTATGAAAAAGATCGGCATGGTCACTATCGATTTTTTGAAATTTTACCAGGTGCGTTAAGTTGGACAATTATATTACTACCTTTAATCTTAAGTTATATTAACGTAACGGCAGCTATATTATTTATTTTAATTTATTTGTTAATATATTTTGTCAGATCTGTTGGCTATGATGTTAGGGCAATTGGTGGGTATATAACAATGAAACAACATTTAAAATTAGATTGGCTCGGATTATTAGATGATATTCATTCTCAAAAGATCACCAATAAAATTATTGATCGACCTAAGTGGCATCTATCCAATATGAATCATTTAAATAGTTTAAAAGAGATTATCGATCCAAACAGTTTGTTACATGTAGTTATTATAGCGACTGTTAATGAGTCAAGGGACGTATTAGAGCCCACTATACAGTCTTTAATTAGTAATACGTACTCTAGTTCTAAAATTATCGTAGTAATTGCTTATGAAGAACGAGCTGGTTTAGTAAGTGAGCAACGTGTTAAAAACTTAGCGAAAGAATATAAAAGTGCCTTTCGTGATTTTTTGATAATTAAACACCCAGCTAATTTACCTGGTGAAATTATTGGAAAGGGTAGTAATATAACTTTTGCCGGTAAAAAACTGAAAAAATATTTAGCGGTGAGACATATTGACCCTAAGGAAGTAATCGTTACAACCCTCGATGCAGATAATCGTCCTAATAAAAATTATTTTGCGGCCTTAACTTACCTTTATTGTGTTGTCCCAGACCCACGTAGAGCCTCTTTTCAGCCTTTACCTATGTTTACTAATAACATTTGGGATGCTCCTACTCTAATGAGGGTTATAGCGACTGGTAATAATTTATTTTATATCGTCTTAACTCAACGGCCACATTTAGAGAGAAATTTTTCGGCTCATGCTCAATGTATGCAATCTTTAATAGATATGGATTTTTGGAGCGTTCGAACAATTGTAGAAGATGGACATCACTTTTGGAGAAGTTATTTTTGTTATGATGGTGATTATAGGGTGTATCCAATGAGTATACCGATCTATCAAGACGCCGTTTTGGCTGATGGTTATATAAAAACATTGAAGGCTCAATTTATTCAATTGAGACGTTGGACTTATGGTGTCTCTGATGTAGCTTATATCGCTGATAAAGGTTTTTTTCATAAGAATAAAATTCCTAAAACGGATGTATTGGTAAAATTATTGAGAACACTAGAAGGGCATGTCACATGGGCAACTGGGACATTGTTAATTTATTTCGCTGCTTTTATACCATCTTTATTACACCCACAGAGCTTAGCAGCTAATGAACTGCCTTTAATAGTTAGTCAAATTCAACGTTACGGTATTATTGGTTTAGCGGCTTCATTATATGTTTGCTTGATTACTTTACCGCCTAGACCGGCTAGGTATAAGAGACATCGCTCAGTATTAATGATTGTTCAATGGATATTCTTACCAGTAACAAGTATATTATACGGCTCCTTAGCAGCGTTTAATTCTCAAACTAGGCTAATGTTTAAAAGATATTTATCTAAATTTGATGTGACAGAAAAAGCCGTAGTAAGTGAAACCGGTGAGACTACGGTCTAATAAACATTATTTATGTAGTGCCCAGTATTGTTGAGCTGCTAATTTATCATACCTAGACAGTATGACGTAAGTATAAGATATTATTTTACTACTATCTATTTTAGCTTCAGTTTGAGATGAATATATTTTTTCGATTATGGTATTAACTAAATGTGAAGCATTGTTAATTGGGTTTTTACGATGACCTAAACATTTATAGACACTTAAATAAAGCTTATCTCTCTCAAAAGGGGTTAGATGAGATTTATTAGCTACTATCAAGGTAGAGGCAAGATCACACGTTTCAATAGTTGTCATAGTGCTATTACATGATAAACATTTTCGACGACGCCAAACTGTATTAAGTTTTTTCTGATGTCGGCTATTGGTGACAATAGTATTATTTTTACAGTAATAACAAACCATATCAATATATTGACATATGGCTGTAAAAAAATCTAGTGGAAAACTATTTTTTTATGGGTATAAAAAAATCCCCTAAAACTAGATGTTTTAAGGGATTGTTAGCTTCGATCGTTTTAATTTGTTCGAAGTCGACGAATTCTGTTGGTCGGTTTTGAAAAGTTTAACTCTTCATAAAACAACTGAAATGTGTCTAATATACCTATTTTTTTGGTACTCACCAAATATCCTCATTTAACTGGTCTATTTTATCAGGCGAATTTAAAGCAGTCAAGTACTAGCTGTCATTTTGGGGTTGAGTTCTCTTAAAAATTAAGCTATTATTTATAAATATTCTAGGGCGGTTAGCTCATTTGGCTAGAGCGCTTCCTTGACGTGGAAGAGGTGACAGGTTCGAATCCTGTATCGCCCACCATAGAATAAGCAATTGATACAATTTATATTTTACGACATTGTATTATATTAAAAAAATAGTGGAGTATATTATTTCAAGAGCTTTTGGTTAACTTTATCAAAAATAAAATTTAATATA
>JAJZCO010000008.1 GCA_021846095.1 bacterium
GCACTTGGTTTGCAAGGTTTGAACAGGTGTCTAAAATAACCTTACTGCTAACTGTAATTTTTTGGCCAGTAAAAGTTAAACAGTAATTATTATTTTTGACAAAACCTAAATTAATTGACCAATTTTGAGCTGATGTATGATTACAACTTGCTAAATCAACAGGGGTATTATTTTTAATTAAATCATTTTTAACATCCAAACATAATTTAGACTGATTGTTAATTAAAAAATTTAAATTATTTAGTGTATTATCGGCTAGCGAAGAGTAAGTACCAAATCCTATGATAATTAATAAAGAAGTAGCCACCATTAGTAGTAATTTTTTGTAAAATATAACTCTAAAATTATTGCCAAGAACACTATTGTTAGAATATGTTCTCTTCTTTATTTGCCTAAAATTTGATTTATGCATTTTTATTTTTTATATAACTGAGTTAAGTTTAACAATTTTTCATTTAAAAATAAAATTTTTATATTTATATTAATTTTATTTTACTTCAGCCAATATTAAACTAATCAGTAGTACAATTAATAAGTATGAGAATATTAGTTATTGAAGATGAGCCAAAAATAGCCCAAGCCGTCAAAAAAGGTCTTGAGATAAAAGGTTATTTAGTAGATAGTGTATTAGATTCAGATACTGGTTTTAGTTACGCAAAGGACGCTGCCTACGATTTAATCGTTTTAGACAGAATGTTACCAGGAAGCCGTGATGGTATTAAGATTTGTCAAGATTTAAGGCAAGAAGGGATTTCAACGCCAATAATTATGTTAACAGCTCGAGGAACTATTGGAGATAGAGTAGAGGGTTTAAATTCTGGAGCTGATGATTATCTAATTAAACCGTTTTCATTCGACGAATTGACTGCCCGAGTTAGAGCATTACTCCGTCGTCCCAAAAAATCTGTTGGCACAATCTTAAAAGTAGCCGATTTGTCCCTTGATCCAATTAATTTTACCGTCACAAGATCAGATCAATCAATCAATTTAACGAATAAAGAGTTTATTCTACTAGAATATTTTATGCATCATCCCAACCAAGTTATTACGAAGGAAATGATTATTGATCATGTTTGGAATGAAGATGCTGATGTTCTAATGAATACTATTGAAGTTTATATCGGCTATTTACGTAACAAAATTGATCGGCCATTTAAGAAATTACCACCATTAATTGAAACTAGAAGGGGTTTTGGTTACGTTTTAAATTCAAATTAATGTTTAAATCTGCTTACATCCGACTAACTATTTGGTACATGGCTATTATTATGGCCATTAGTTTAATATTTAGTCTAGTATTGTACAATATCTCGACATCTCAATTAGCCAATGAATTACATCGACAATCAGCTCGCATTTATAGTCGTTTTCCAATTTTCCAAAATGAAGCTATTTTACAGCCCAAAAAAGACTTAAGCTATGGTGACCATATCATTCTATTAAGAATAATATTTTTAAACATAATTGTTTTATTTTCGGCCGGAATTGCTAGTTACTTACTAGCTAGAAAAACTCTTCAACCGATTGAAGATGCTCATGCTCAACAAAAATTATTTACAGCCAATGTCAGTCATGAGTTAAGAACTCCGCTTACGGCACTTAAAATGGAAAGTGAAGTAGCCCTACTGAATGATCAACCTACCATTGATACTCTAAAAGAAACTATTCACTCTAATTTAGAAGAGATCGAAAAAATAGAGACTTTAATTAATAACATTTTAAAACTAACTAAATTAGAAACGGAAGAATTACGAGCTAATTTCATTCAATTGTCTACTAATAATTTACTGAATCAAGCTATTGATAAAATAAAAATCATTGCTGATAATCGCAATATTAAGTTAAATTTAACTGAGTCGAATGATTATACTATTAACGGCGATCAAGAAAGTCTAATTCAACTTTTAGTGATACTGTTAGACAATGCTATAAAATATAGTTCCAACGGTCAAACTATTGAACTTCACACTAAACGAATAAATAAACAAGTCAACATTTATATTACGGATCACGGCCAAGGAATTAATAAAATTGCTCTTGATCATATATTTGACAGATTTTATCGAGCCGATAAATCACGAAGTAAAACTACTACTGGCTATGGTTTAGGTTTATCAATCGCAAAAATGATTATAGATTTACATCGCGGAAACATTATTGTTAGTAGTAAAGAAGGAAGCGGAACCAGCGTTACGGTTAGTATACCGATTTATGCTTAAATGAAATGTCTAATATCATTTCAAGGTAAAACATTAAAAAAAGATACCATAATAATAAAAACAACATTAACAATTAATGAATTAATAAACACTTTTTTAGCCCAGTGAGTAATATCAAGCTTTGATTTAGAAATTAAACTATACAATAACCACCAACTTGAAATTACCATCATAACAATTAAATAAACCACAGAGAATTTATCCACAATTAAAATTAGTAAATTAAGGACTAAAAATAAAATAATAAATAAAATAATCTGACGGGATGTATTTTTGACGCCTTTAACGACTGGCCAGACTGGCAAGTTAGCATCAATATAATCAGATAGCCGATAGATGGCAATAGCATAAAAGTGTGCCATTTGCCACACAACCATAATTAGACCGAGTAACACTAGTGACCAGGATAAATTATCATTGACACATACTCCACCGGCAATAATCGAAGCAGAACCAGGGATAGTCCCAACTAAAGTTCCAAATACAGAATGACGCTTAAAATATCCATAAACAAAAACATAAAAAACATAGGCAATAATACCGACGATAAACGTCTTAAGATTAGTTAAACTTAACAAGGTACCGGACGAAACAATCAACAGAACGGTTAAAAAATATATCGCTGACTTTTTATTTATTTTTCCGCTAACTAATCCTCTAGTAGCTGTTCGACTCATTTTTCGGTCAATAGATATATCTAAAACATTATTAAAGACACAGGCAGACGCTATTAAACATGCTGTGCCGAATATTAGACCTAAAAATGGCATCAAATCAATTTTTAACTTACTAACAAATAAATATCCCGCAACGGCTGTAAGAGTGTTTGCATAAACTATGCCTGGTTTAGTTAACTTATAATAAAACTTAAATTGACTGTTCATAAAAGAATATTATCATTAAATCTATACTTTTAATTATCCAAACTTATTAAAAAAACGATTTAAACCGACTGTAAAATATGATATTTAATTAAAAATGCTGTCGTATGTGCGAGAAACTATAATCCCAGCTAGCATCAGATTTTTTATGTGGATTAAAAATATTATCTTGATCAAAAATATTTTTGACGTCTTTAAATAATTTTAGAATATCTTCTCCAAATTGTTGTTTCAAGAAAGGACCACGTACTAAACCGTCATTATGCTCTCCGGATAACGAACCGTGAAAAGATAAAACAAGATCATTAACTTCTTTCATAGCAGGTAACAATTTATCTCGTTCTTTTTGATCTTCTAGTTTCATTAATGGGATGATATGAAAATTTCCATCTCCGACATGACCAGCAATTGTAGCAAACATCTTATACTTATCGATGATTTGTCTTAATTTTGGTAAAAATTCGGTCAAATATTCTGGTCTGACAATCAAATCATCAATAAATGGAGCAGTGTGTTTGTCTTTAACTTTAGATCGTAACAATTGAAAACTCTGTCGTCGCATAATCCAAAATTTTTCAGACGAACCTTCAGTTGGATCTTCTTCAAAACCATTAATCTCATATCGAGCTCTGAATTTAGATAAAGATTTATGTAACTGTTTAACTTTATAACGAACTTCTTCTTCGCTATTACCGTCAAATTCAATCATTAAAATTAATTTCGGAATACCACGAAGTAATTGGAGTCCATCCGGAATCAAACTAATTAATAATTTAATAAATTTAACAATACCGAGCATTTTTAAAAAACTAGTCATAAATTTAAGAGATAATATCAATGTTTGATCATCAAAACTTTCAAATGTTGCTGGGTTAAATTTTAATACTTCCGGAATCAATTCACCTAAATCATCAATATCCGATAAAAACAACACTAGTAAACCGTTATGTGGTTGATAGGGAACTAATCGATAAGTTATATCCGTCACAAACCCTAGTGTACCCTCCGAACCAGTAATTAATCTCGTAAGATCAAATATTTGAGTTTGACGATCCCAGACATCCCACAGATTATAACCCATTGAATTTTTACTAACACGAGGATTGGCATTTTTTATCAGATCATAATTATCTTCACAAAGCTGATATATTTGACGATATATTTGACCTTCAAAATCATTTTGAGACATCTTTATATCTAATTCTGATTTTGTAATAGGTTTTAAGATATATTCATTACCATCGGCCAGTACTACCGAAAGTTGATTAACAAAATCTTTTGTCTTGCCATATTGTAAAGATTTTTCGCCACCGGAATTATTAGCAACCATTCCGCCGATAGTTGCTAGTTCACGAGACGCCGGAAAGGTTGGCATTAATGCCATATGTTTAAGAGTTTCTTTTTCAAAATCACGATAAAATACCCCCGGTTCGGCCTGAGCTTGATCGGGGCCAACTTCTTTGATACTTCTAAAGTGTCTATTGAAATCCACGATTACCGAATCATTAATAGCTCCACCGGCCATATCTGTACCAGCCGATCGAGCCGTTAAAGATAAGCTAGGATTATCTTTTTTGTTATCAGCAACTAATTTAACTAGCAATTTTACATCGTCATGATCTTTTGGAAAGACAACAAGCGATGGTAAAAGCTCAAATAAAGACGCATCATGAGAATAAAATTGAAGAGTATCAGACGAATCATCTGTCTCACCTTTGAAACCAATTCGTTTTAATTCTTTAACAAAATTATCCATTTATAATAGTTTATCAAAAAAACATAAGCATGACATCATATTTTTTATAAAATATTAAAACATCCGGATTAAATCAATTAAATAGTACTCTTTCCATGTTATAGCTAAAAGATACCACCAGATTTTAGACTCGTAATTATCCTAAAGTTTATTATTAGAATTAGGACTATTTTATTGCTACAATATTATTAATGACAGTAAATAAAAATAAACAACGTATTATTATTGTTGGTGCTGGATTCGCTGGGATTAAAGCCGCTCTTACTTTATCAAAATTTAATCACTTATTTCATATAACCCTTATCTCTAGATCTGAAAATTTTTGCTATTATCCAACCCTCCTACGAACTGCCGTCGGAGGTGATAGTAAATTATCAATAATTCCAATTAGCAAAATATTAAAGCAAAAAGACATCAATTTTATTTTAGGATCTATTAAAACTGTAGATAAAAAATCAAAAAATATTACATTAGAGAATAATTCTACTTTAGAATATGATAAATTAATTTTAGCTTTGGGCGAAGTCACTAATTATTTCGATATCCCAGGACTGGAAAGATATTCTCATGCTATAAAAAGTGAATCACAAACATATAATTTTAATAAGCTACTCCATGATTACTTAACCGAGAATCATACTACTGACAAAAATTACTTAATTATTGGTGCCGGTGCAACTGGTATAGAGCTAGCCAGTACATTACCTGCTTACCTAAAATTTCTAATGAAGCGACATAATATTCATCATCATGCTATACATGTTGAGCTAATCGAAGCTTCGCCAACTTTATTGCCGAGATACCCTAAAGATTTTACTAAAATTATTTCTCATAAATTGATTACTATGGGTGTTAGTCTAAAATTATCATGCAAGGTAATAAATCAAGGAATAGACTATATCCAAACCAATAATGAAAAAATTGAATCAAAAACTGTCGTTTGGACCGCCGGAGTTAGCAATAATCCATTTTATAAAAACAATCAGTTCCTTATGAATAATCACGATAAAGTATTAACAGACATATACCTAGCGGCTGACGACAATATTTTTGTAGCTGGTGATAATGCCAACACCCCCTATTCTGGCTTAGCTCAAACGGCTCTGCATGATGGTCATTTTATTGCTAAAAATATTATTAGAGCAGCTCACAATAAATCTTATTTACCATACAAGCCTAAAAAACCAATTACCGTTATTTCGGTTGGGCCATTTTGGGGGGCTGTGCTGTGGGGCAATATTAGGTTATATGGCCTAATAGGAGCCATTTTAAGACAACTAGCTGATATCGAGGGATATCGCAACATATTACCATTGAATCAAGCTATTATGCTATGGTTGAATAATTTTAAAAAACAATCTCGAAAATGTAATTTCTGTGATATAACTTCGTTAAAAAAATGAATCGTAAAAATTATGAAGTTGCTTTTAATCAATTAAACAAAGAGCAACGAAAAGTAGTTACTACAATCGAAGGACCAGTCATGGTGATCGCAGGACCTGGTAGTGGTAAAACTCAATTATTATCTATTCGAGTTGGATACATTCTACAAAACACTGATGCTCAACCAGAAAATATTTTATGTTTAACTTATACTGATAGTGCTGTCAATACTATGAGAGAACGATTAGTAGAATTTATTGGTACTGAGGCTTACAAAATTAATATCCAAACTTATCATAGTTTCGGTGCCAAAATAATTCAAAATTATCCTTTCTATTTCCAGAAATATTTAGCCTTTGAACCAGCTAGTGACATAAAATTAATGTCGATCATTAATGATATTCAAGAAACTTTACCCTACAGTTCAACTCTTAAAAACACCAGGCAACTTATTAAAATAAAGGATCTGATAATTAATTTAAAAAATAATTTAGTTCGACCTAACGAGCTTCAGGAGATAATACGAACTGATTTAAAGTTTATATCTCAGATTAACCCATTTCTTCAAGAAAACTCTGCTATTTTATCTAGGATCTCTTCAAAAGTAATACCGGTTTTTGAAAGCTTAAAAACAATTTCCGAAAAATTAATTAAACAAATAAAATTCGAATCGATGACAGTTGATGGCTTATCTATCTATTGGTTAAATGATTTAAAAATGGCTATTAATGAATTTTATGAAACACATAAAACCAAGTCATTAACAATTTTCAAAAATAAATGGCTGGCCAAAGATAATAATAATAATTTTATTATTAAGTGGTTAGAAAAATATCAACAACTTGATGAATTAGCCGATTTTTATCAAAACTATCTTGATGAATTAAATAAAAGAGAATTGATTGATTATCCAGATATGATTTTAGAAGTATTATCGGCTCTAAAAAATAACGACGACTTGAGATATAGCCTTCAAGAAAAATATCAATATATAATGATTGATGAATTTCAAGATTCTAACGAAGCTCAAAACTATTTAGTCAAACTACTTGGTGACAATCCAGTTAACGAAAGTAAACCCAACATTATGATAGTAGGGGATGATGATCAGGCTATTTTTGCCTTTCAAGGCGCAAATTATTCACATATGTTAAATTTTTATCAAAACTATCAAAATGTCTGTTTAGTATCATTAAAAAACAATTACCGTTCATCACCAGCAATTATTGATTTTTATCAAAAAATATCAAGTCAAATTTCCGACCGAATTACTAACAATCTTCCATCGATTGAAAAAAAATTTAAAGCCAGTGGTCAAAATTATAATTATTTATCTAACATAAAACGGATTGATTTTATGACTTCAATCAATCAGTTAGACTGGATAGCAAAATACTGTCAAGAAAGATCTAATAGCCTGAGCGATATCGCTATTATTGCTCCTAGACATCGTTACTTAGAGGAACTAATTCCTCATTTAAAATCACATAATCTTAGTACTAATTATGAACGTCGAAATAATATTTTATCAGATCCTTTAATAAACCAACTTATCGTAATCTGTCAGTTAATAGTTAGTTTATCCAATAAATCGGACAAACTAACGAGTGATTCTCTATGGGGTGAGGTATTATCGGCCCCGTTTTGGCAAATCGATATTAAATTGCTTTGGGATATATCACAGATAGCCTATCAAAAATCACTTTCGTGGACAGATATTATATTAAATGATCCAACTCTTCAACCTATCGGATATTTTATCGTTAGCTTATCTCAACAAATAGACTTCTATACCGCCGAAGAAATTATAGATTTTATAATCGGTCGGGAATCATATTTACCAACCAATTTTATTTCGCCATTTTATGACTACTATTTTAAAAACCTCAGCACACTAAATAATTATCAAGAATTGCTATCTAACTTAATTGTCTTGAGACATAGCTTTAGTGACTATCAGAAGTCGTCTCATCAAACGATGAAATTATATGATTTTATTAATTTTATTGAGTTACATCAATCTCTTAATCAAATTATATTAAATAACAGTTTAAATTTTGAAAATAATAATGCTATCAACCTTATAACTGCTCACAAATCAAAAGGACAGGAATTTGAAACAGTTATCATTTTTAACACCAACGAGGATACTTGGGGAGAATCTTCTAGGAATTCTAGGAATACAAATTTTAGTCTGCCACCAACTCTAGAATTTATTAATTATCAATCCGAAAGTATTAATGAGAAGATAAGATTATTTTATGTAGCAATTTCTAGAGCTAAAAAAAATGTAATACTGTTAAACTATCGATTTAAATCAGACAATAGAAGGTCACTTCCATTATCATTTTTAAATGAAACTAAGAACGAAGACCAATCTATTAGCCCTTATTTGCCAATTAACAGTCAATCCATTGAATTAATTGATCAAAAACCTTCCTTAAATAAATTATCGGACGTTACGGACACGTGGCAAAATAGACATATAAGATCACTTCAGCAAGAAACTTTTCAAAAATATATCCAAAAAAAATTAGAAACTTTTCAATTAAGCCCAACCAATTTTAATAGCTTCTTGGACGTCGTTAATGCTGGTCCAACATTTTTTTTCGTCGAACATATTTTACATTTCCCTAAAGCTCAGTCAGCTCAAACAGCATACGGTAACGCAATTCACGCCGTCTTGCAATGGTTAGATAATACTATGAAAATAAATCCCGACTTTAATAATACTTCTGAAATCGAACATCAGTTTATATTAAAATTAAAAAAACAACGCTTAAGCGATAATAATTTTGAATTATTAAAAGAACGTGGCCAAAAATCTTTAGAAACCTTTTTTAATCAAAAAAGAGATATTCTTCTGAGCAATGGTTTAAGCGAATTTTCTTTAAAAGATCAGGGTATATTTATAAAATCAGCTCACTTAACCGGTAAAATCGATAAAATTATTATCAATGAAAAACAAAAAACACTTGATATTATTGATTATAAAACTTCTCGTCCATTTTCCAACTGGAATAAAGATAACTACTCATATAATTATCAAAAACAATTATACTTTTACTACATTTTAATAAAAAAATCTGATAGATTTAAAAATTATAAAATTAACAGCTGTTTAAACATATTTGTCGATCCAATAGATAATAAAACTATTAAAGAACTTGGTTTAAATTTTGACCCAAATGAATTATCAAAGATCGAACAGTTGATTCCAATAGTCTGGGAATCAATTAATAACTTATCTTTTCCAGATATCAGTAGTTATCATAAAGATATTTATGGCATTAAAGCTTTTGAGAACGATCTATTAAATAAAATAACCGCCTTATAAAATAAAGCGGTTAGTTTTTAAATTTTAATTGCTAATTATTTCTTAGCGGATGTTCGTCTCGAAGAACTTTTCGAGCTAGAACTTTTTGAACTATCTGTTTTTTTAGTGCCGGTTATACTTGCAGTTACGCTGGCAATACTAGCTTTTAGACTATTATTTTTATCATCCGAAGCGAATAATAAGGCATACAAATTAACACCGACAACGGCACCTAGAACTGGTCCAAGAACATATGTTCCCCAAACCCAAGCTCTAACGCCTAAAGCAACAGCTGGGTTAATAATCCCAATAGCTGCAGATGATGCGGCAATCATACCAATCATAAAACCAATACCAGCAATCGTAGAACGAACTGTACTAGACTGTTTCTGATACATACTAGCTGCCCATACAAAAGCAAAAATAGCAGCACCAAAGGCTTCGGCTACTAAAATTCTTGGTGCATAATGACCACCAATTGGCGTTAATTTAGTATTAACTAAATAAGTGTACAAATAATAAGCTGCCCAACCACCTAATAATTGTGCACCTATATAAAATATAGCTCGAGCTGTTGAAGCTTTTCTAGCTGTCCATAAAGCCAAAGTTAATGCTGGGTTAAAATTTGCACCCGAAACATCAATTAGAGCAATCATCATGATGATGACTACCAAACCAGCGGCCGCTGCTATAAAAAACGGCACCCCGATAGTTGAGCGCTGAACTGTTAATACTAACATCGTTAGAACTGCAGTCCCGACAAACTCAGCGATCACCGCAGTTACATTTTTCTTTCCAAACATTTGGAACCTCCACTTAGTTTTATGATTATAAGATTACAGCTAAGTTGACTATTTGTAAAGTGTTTGGTTAAAAATTAAAATATAAATTAAGACAAACTGACTCAAAATTAGTCTTATTATTTTTTTTATCGACGTCTTCTTTAAGCTGAAACATTTATCATTATAGTCCTTAGACCATAATTTCTACATCATATTAATTGAAACATTTTAAACTACAAAAAAAATATTTTAATATGAATGATCTAATTTATGAAGTTTTTAAATTATTACAGTTTCAATTATTTTTTAATAATACAAATGCATTTATTTATAGAAGAACTGACCTTACATAATTAAATTATGACTGAGATGATGGACAAATATTTTGACATACCCTAAGATTATATTATGCTAAAAGATTTCAAAAAATTTGTTCTTCGAGGCAATGTAGTTGATTTGGCAGTAGCAGTGGTAGTAGGAGCTGCTTTTAACTCCGTGATTCAAAGTATAGTAAAAGATTTCATTACGCCTCTAATTGTCGGCATTTCTAAAAACGGTAAATTGATAAGTGGCAAATTAGTTATTGATCAACGTTTTATATTTAACTGGGGTGATTTTATTAACACTCTTTTATCATTCTTGATAGTTGCTACAGTAGTATTTTTTTTCGTCGTCCAACCAATTACTAAATTACAAAAAATATCTACTAAAAATGTCGAATCAACTACTAAAAAATGCCCAGAGTGCTTAAACGATATTCCAAAAAAAGCATCAAGATGCGGATTCTGTGGAATAAAAATAAAAAATAATACTAATTAATAAATTATCTTTGATGTCGACGACGTAAATTGGCTACTTGTAATCTGACCGAATGTCGATCGATTAATTTTTGAGCATGTTCTAGACTAACTTCATCTTTAGCCTCAGCTTTTAAAATCTGAGCTTTTTCGTAAGCTGCCTGAGCTTCGGCTTCATTAATCGAATCGGCATGATCGGCTTCATCAACCAAAACACTTAATTGATTATGACTGACTTCAATAACTCCGCCATTGGTTGCGAATAATTCCATTTTCCGATCAGAATCCCGAGCGTTAACGCGGATTTCAATTACACCAGGACTGATCACACTGACAAGAGGCATATGATCAGTTAAAACACCAATCTGACCATCTAATGTGGGTAGAATGACCTCATAGGCCTCATTATCAAATTGTACCCCGGATTGACTAACTAGACGAAAATGTATCATTACCAATTACTCCTTGGTTTTAACTTCGCTAATTGAGCCCTTCATATAAAAGGCACTCTCTGGTTTATCATCATGTTTTCCATCCAATATTTCACGAAAACCTTGAACAGTATCGGATAACTTTACATACTTACCGGTGTTGCCAGTAAATTGTTCAGCTACGAAAAATGGTTGGCTCAAAAATCTTTGAATTCGTCTGGCTCGAGCCACTGTTTGTTTATCATCATCAGATAATTCTTCCATACCAAGAATAGCAATTATATCTTGTAAGTCTTTATACCGTTGCAAAATTCTTTGAACTTCGCGGGCAGTATTATAATGATCTTCGCCAACTATTTCTGGGTCTAAAATTGTTGAATTTGAATCAAGTGGATCAACTGCAGGATATATACCAATTTCAGTTAATGCCCGATTTAATACAATCGTAGAATCCAAATGAGCAAAAGTAGTGGCTGGAGCAGGATCAGTCAAATCATCGGCTGGAACATAAACCGCCTGAACCGAAGTAATTGAGCCTTGTTTAGTAGTAGTGATTCTTTCCTGTAATTGTCCCATTTCTTGAGCTAGATTTGGTTGATAACCAACTGCGGATGGTAAACGACCTAATAAGGCCGAAACTTCAGCTCCCGCTTGAGTAAATCGGAAAATATTATCAATAAATAACAGGACATCGCTACCAGCATCACGAAAACCTTCAGCCATAGTTAATCCTGATAAAGCTACTCTTAAACGAGCACCTGGTGGTTCATTCATTTGGCCAAAAACAAGAGCTGTGTTTTTAAGAACATCAGCATCTTTCATCTCGTGATATAAATCATTACCTTCACGAGTTCGTTCTCCAACACCTGCGAAGACTGAATAACCAGCATGGAATTTAGCAATGTTATTTATCAATTCTTGAATTAAAACGGTTTTACCAACTCCCGCACCACCAAATAATCCGACTTTTCCACCTTTAGTAACTGGACTAATTAAATCAATCACCTTAATACCTGTTTCTAGTATTTCAATTTTTCCGGATTGATCAATTAAAGCTGGTGGCAATCGATGAATAACCGAATAATCATCGAAATCGTCAGCCTGATGATCGATTGGTTGACCGATAACATTAAACATTCTACCAAGTGTTTTTTTACCAATTGGTACCGATATTGGTTT
>JAJZCO010000009.1 GCA_021846095.1 bacterium
GGAGCTGCAGGTGCTGCTTTGTTCGGCTTTAATCCTTTAGTAGGATTGTTAAGTTTTACTATTAGTGGTGGTGTTTTTATGGCTTTTTTGGGCAAAAAAGCCGCTAATCGTGATGTTCAAATAGGTATTATTTTAGCTTTCATGTTAGGGATTGGTATTTTATTCATCAATCTTTATAAAGGTTATGCTACTGAAGCTTATTCCTTATTGTTTGGTGAAATATTAGGTATTAGTATGGAAAATGTTGTTATCACTCTTATTTCAGCAGTTATTATTTTAATTATGGTTGCAGTATTTTATCGCCGCTTAATGTTTACTTCACTAGATGAGGATGTGGCTGAAGCTAAAGGCGTATCTATTCTAACCATGAGTCTACTGTTTATGTTTTTAATTGCAGTTGCAGTATCAATTGCAGTTCAAATTGTCGGGGTTTTATTAATTTTTGCTTTATTAGTTACGCCACCAGCAATAGCTCAAAGATTAGCTAGGTCTCCAGGTAAGGCTATAATGATTTCTATTTCTGTCGCTGTTTTAGTGACTTGGTTGGGTCTATTTATAGGCTATTATTTGCCTTATCCAGTTAGTTTTCTTATTACTAGTGGCGTATTTTTAATCTATCTTGTAGTTAGAGGTTATCAAAAAATCTGGCAATTAAATTAAATGAACTTTTAAATAGTAAGCATTAGTTTTATAATTTTAAAATAAAGTAATATAACGATAGGTGGAAAATGTTTACAAAACAAACAATTAAAGATATCGATTTAGAGGGTAAGACGGTCTTATTAAGAGCTGATTATAATGTCCCAATCTCTAACGGTATTATTTTGGATGATTTTAGAATTAGCCAGTCTTTGCCTACAGTTAAATTTTTACTTTCTAAAAATGTTAAACTAATTATCTGTTCCCATTTAGGACGACCCGATGGAGTTAAGAATGATATTGATAGTTTATTCCCAGTAGCTAAAAAATTACAATATTTTTTAAAACAACCTGTTCAATTCGTTCCAGATTGTTTATCTGATGAAGTACCAAAGATTATTACTAAAATGGTACCGGGCAGTGTTTTGTTATTAGAAAATCTTCGATTTTATGCAGAGGAAGAACAAAATAATGAAGAATTTGCCAGACATTTGGCCAGTTATGCTGATATTTTTGTTCAAGATGGTTTCGGAGTGGTCCACAGGGCTCATGCCTCAACTTCTGCTGTCACTCATTTTTTACCCAGTGTTGCCGGGTTATTATTGGAGAAGGAAGTCGATACGATTAGTAATGTGATGGAAAATCCCCAGAGACCGTTAATGGCTATTATTGGTGGAGCAAAGATAGCTGATAAAATCGATATTTTACATCGATTCATAGAGATAGCTGATGTTGTAGCAATTGGTGGTGCTATGGCTAACACTTTTTTAGCTTCTCAAGGAGTTAAAATAGGAAAAAGTTTATATGACGAAAAAGAACTTCCAATCGCTAGAGACGTTATTCGGAAGGCTGGATCTCAGGTTAAGAAGCGAGATTTTAAATTTATATTACCTTTTGACGTTGTTGTATCTAAAGAGATATCAAACACCCAACCAACACGAATCGTTGATTTAAAAACACACAGTTATGCTGAGATTAATAATTACCCTAAAAGGCCTCCGCTTAATTCTTTTCATATTTTAAATGATGATATTGTGCTTGATGTCGGACCTTTTAGTGGTTCATTTATTGCCGGCAATATTCAATTTTGCAAAACGGTTATTTGGAACGGTACTATGGGAGTTACCGAAGTTGATAGTTTACTTGGTTCGGTTGGACCTTATTCGCATGGAACAGATTTAATTGTTAAAGCTATGGTTGGGGAATTTGGTAATACGCCATTTTCGGTTGTTGGTGGCGGCGATACAGTTTCTTACGTTACATCTCATAAATTACTTGATTGTTTTGATCTAGTCTCAACTGGTGGTGGAGCTAGTCTAGAATTAATGGCTGGCAGAAGATTACCCGGCGTGGAAGCTTTATTAAATAAAAATGTTTAATATTTATGTTACAATTTTTAAGGTTAAATTATGAATAAAAAAACACTTATAGTTGCGAATTGGAAGATGAATTTAAATGTGGCTGAATCTTCGCTTTTAGTCCATCGACTAGATAAAAAAATCGTTTCTCATCAAGACATTGAAATAGTAATTGCTCCATCAATGTTGGTCTTACAACCATTATCAAAAGATATTAATCATCAAAAATTCTCGTTAGCTTCTCAAAATGCTTATTTTAAAGATGAGGGTGCTTTTACTGGAGAAGTATCTTTTTCTATGCTTCGTGGCTTGGTCGAATATGGTATTATTGGCCATTCCGCTCGTCGGATTTATTTTCATGAAACTTTGGAGGATGTTAGGGATAAGGTTAAAGCCGCCGTTCGTAATAATATTATTCCAATAATCTGCATTGGAGAGTCTAAACCAGAAAGACTTGCAGGTGAAACCATGCAAGTATTGCATGATCAATTAACTACAGCTATTTATCATCTAACATCAGAAGAGGTTGCTAAAATCGTGATAGCATATGAACCAATTTGGGCTATTAGTACTTTTGATGGAGAGCCTTCTAAGCCAAGCGATATGCAACGCGTATTGAAGTTTATTCGGAGTCAAATTAAAGATTTATTTGGCCACAATATTGCTGAAGAAATTCGAATACTCTATGGTGGGAGTGTAGATAATCATGATGTTTTAGCATACCTGAGTTTGAAAGATTGTGATGGTATTTTAGTTGGCGCTGCTAGTTTAAATTATGAACATTTTGTTGATATAGTTCAAAAAGCATATAGTTTAAAACATTCTAAGAAGTAGAAAATGGACAATATAAATAAAAAAACCTTAAACGATGTTTCAGCCCCAAATAAAATATTTCCTTCATCGAATTCTAAAAATGTAATTACTGACAATGAACCTGCAGTGAAAGATAAAATGTTAATTGATGATGCTGTAGCCAGTCAAAAATCATTAAAACATGAACTTATTATCGAGCCAGTTAGTAATTTAAAAAATAAATTTGATTCTAATGATGTTTTAGATCCAGATTTAGATAAATCTGAAAATAATAAAGAAGAAAAAGAAAAACAGTCAGATGATGTTGTAACGACTGAACCGTTAGTTGTATCTGATCAGAAATCAGACACTACAAAAATTGATCCTACAATTAAACAACAAGAAGAGGATACTTTAAAAAAATATGATGAATTAATTCGAACCAAAAAATATTTTTTACCGATTAATATTGTTCAGAAGAAAAAAACCAAAAGATTTATTCTTATCGGTTCACTGGTTATTATAATTTTAGGATTAGTTTGGTTAGATATAGCTCTCGATGCTGGTATAATTCATATCGCTTCAATAAAACCACTGACTCATTTTTTTTAAAATATTAGACCAGAAGAAAATATCAAGAATCTTTGTTAGAATAGATAGGTGGAATTAGACTTATTATCATCCTTAAATTCAGAACAGAGAAAAGCTGTTGAAATTACTTCTGGCCCTGTTTTGATACAAGCAGGTGCTGGTAGTGGTAAAACTAAGACTTTAACTCATAAAATTGCTTATTTATTAGTCAATCATTTAGCTACTGAAAGTAGTATTTTGGCGGTTACTTTTACTAATAAGGCAGCTAATGAAATGAGAGACCGAGTGGCTGATTTATTATCTCTTAATGATCGTAAAACGTATCTAATGCCTTATATGGGAACATTTCATAGCATTTGTGTCAAAATTTTAAGACAAGATGGTGAATATCTTGGTATTCCTAAAAGTTTTATTATTTTTGATGAAAATGATAAAAATCTAATTCTAAAACGAATTTATAAGCAACAATTAATTGATGATAAAATATATCCACTGAAAACTGTTACTAGTATTATATCTAATGCTAAAAATGATTTATTGGTTAGTGAGATTGGTTTAAGCAGTTCAAAATCTCCGATAGAAAAGATTGCTAGTAAAATATACCCACTATATAGCAAAGCTTTAATGGATGCTTCTGGATTAGATTTTGATGACTTAATATTAAAAACTGTTACTCTTTTTAAAAATTATCCAGATGTTAGACAGAAATGGCAAAATCGTTTTTCCCATATATTAATTGATGAATATCAAGATACTAATATGGCCCAATATCAATTAATTAAATTACTTATTAATGATCAACGTAATATCGTAGTAGTAGGTGATGATTGGCAGAGTATTTATAGTTGGAGGGGGGCTAATTATCAGAATATTCTAAAATTCGAGCAAGATTTTAAAAATTGTCAGATTATTAAATTAGAACAAAACTATCGCTCGACCAAACATATTTTAGATGTTGCTCATAATATTATTATTAACAATCAAGATCGATCTGATAAAAAATTGTGGACCGAAGCTGAAGCTGGTTTGCCGGTTCAAATCATCCAAGCTCATAACGAGAGATCTGAAGCTGAAGGTATAGTGACTGTAATTCGTGATTCAATTTTCAGAAATAATTTTAAATATAGTGATTGTGCAGTTTTATATCGAACCAATGCTCAGAGCCGTGTTTTAGAAGAAACTTTTTTGCGTTTTGGAATACCGTACCATATTGTAGGTGGTCAAAGATTTTACGATCGGAAAGAGATTAAAGATGTTATTGCCTATATTAGATTAATTTTTCAACCAGAAGATCATTTAAGCTTTGAACGAATTATTAATGTACCTTCTAGAGGTATAGGTGCTAAATCAATTGCTAATTTTTATAATTTTAGACAGATTAATAATTTTAGTCTTAAGACTACTCTTGATCAAGTTGATACGATGAATAATATTGGACCACGAGTCATCGAAAATTTTATTAAATTTAGAAATTTAATAATGGAACTTAGACAGTTGGTGACTACTAAAATATCAGTTAGAGAATTAATTGATGCTATTTTAGAGCGACTAGACTATCTTAATTATTTGAGTGATGGCACAATTCAAGGTGAGTCAAGACAAGAAAATGTTAAGGAGCTATTAAGCGTTGCCGAAAATTATAGTAATGATATTGGGCTATTTTTGGAAGAAGTAAGCCTGGTAAGCGATATTGATGCTACTGATTTTAAGAATAATGCTGTAACTTTAATGACCTTACACGCTGCTAAGGGTTTGGAATTTGAAATTGTAGCAATAGCTGGTATGGAAGAAACTATTTTGCCTCATTCAAGAGCTTTGTATGATCAGTCTGACATGGAAGAAGAAAGGCGGCTTTGTTATGTTGGGATGACTCGAGCTAAAAAAGAACTATATTTATATTATGCTACTTCCCGTTTGTTGTATGGTGCTTTGCTCCATAATGCCCCAAGTCGTTTCTTATTAGAAATTAATGATTTAAAATCTGTCGAATCGACCAGCCTAAATAGTCTGACTCAGACAATAACGAATCAGGCTAAAATTAATCAAGAACCTAGATATGTTTTAGAATTTTTTGTTGGTGAGACAGTAGATCATAACTTATTCGGTCGAGGTCAAATTTTGGAAGTTAACAATGATATGGCAGTAATTTTGTTTGATAAATTTGGACATAAAACATTAAATATTAATTTTGCCCCGCTTCAAAAGATATGAAAAAAATTAGTTATTCTATATGGTTAATGATTGGTAGAATAGCTTATTTTTTAACTTTACCGGCTTTAATTTTGATACTTAAAAAACGTTTAACTACCCGGGTTTTTATAGTCCATAATGGGCAAGTTTTAGTGTTGAAAAATTGGTTATCAAGTGGTCGATATGGTTTACCTGGAGGTGGTATAAAAGCTTTGGAATCACCTAACCAAGCATTGCTAAGAGAAGTATTGGAAGAAACAAATATTAAACTCTTTTTAGCCGATTTAAAGTATCAGGGTTTATTTCAAGCAAAGAATGGGTCGGTAAAATATTCGTATCATTTGTGGACAGTTAATTTAGATAAGAAGGTTAAAATTACTAAACAATTTTTCGAAATCACAAGTTGGAATTGGTTAGATCTTAATAATTTAAAAGATAATTATCTAACAGAAGAGGTTCTGAAGGGTTTGGAGGTCTGGCAAAAAAACAACGAATCTGTTACAATAATATAATAGTCGTTTAGGTCTTGTTGTAGTTTCGGCCCGATTTAAATAGTATGAAATTTAAGCACGTTAAATATGATTTTAGATTTAAGAAAAAAAGAACAATTTCTCGGATAAAAATTAAACGTTTTGTCTCGCGTCCAATTGTAATAGCTACCGCATTATTATTTATAGTGACTAGTTTAACTGTCGGTTTGTTTTTTATTTTTCATAATTCCACCCAAAAATTTATTGCTCCAATAAATGATCGTATTGTTATTATTAGTCATGATCATGTTGTTCAAATTGTGCCAAGCAAAGAACGAACTGTTGGAGCTCTGTTGACAAAACTTCATATAGTTTTGTATCAAGGCGATGTAGTAGAACCTTCACTCGATACGGTTATTAATCAAGATGATTTTAGGATTAATATTTATCGAGCGGTACCGGTTGAGATTGTTGATGGCAATATGACTTATTTTGGTTTTTCAGCTGCTAAAACACCACGGGCTATTGCTCAACAACAAGGTCTGAAAGTCTATCCAGCCGATCAAGTGAGTATTAAACCAGTTAATAATTTTTTAAGCTCATATGCTATTGGCGAACAAGTAGTGGTTAAGCCAGCTATTCCAGTGTACCTTAATTTGTATGGTAATTTATTATCAGTACGTACTCAAGCAAAAACAGTAGGGCAGTTTATTAAAATGGAAAAGATTCATTTATCGGCTTCCGATCAGGTTGAACCAGCTTTAAATAGTCCAATAACAGTTAATTCTCAAATCTTTATCATTAGACATGGTATAAAAATTCAAACAGTAACTAATATTATACCAATGCCGGTCCAAGTTGTTTATGATGCTAATTTAGCTTATGGGACTGGTGCTATTAGACAGCAAGGATCTAATGGACAAGAAGCTATTACTTATCAAGAAGAAATGAGTAATAATGTAGTTGTTAATAAAGTGGTTCTTCAAGATATTATTACAGAACAACCCGTGACACAGATTGAAGTAGAGGGAACTTCATTAAGTGGTATTAAGGGCGATATGGCTTTAGCAGGTATTGCGCCTAGCGATTATCAATATGCTGATTATATTATCAGCCATGAATCTGGCTGGTGCCCTACTAAAGCTCAAGGCGAACATTATTGTTTACCTATTCCGGATAATCCAATGACACCACTTGGTTATGGATTATGTCAGGCTACACCTGGTTATAAAATGGCATCAGAGGGAAGTGACTGGGCTACTAATCCAGTAACTCAGCTTAGGTGGTGTAATAGTTATGCTCAAAATAGATATGGAGGCTGGTCCAATGCCTATAATCATTGGTATTATTATCATTGGTGGTAATCATGTATGAATAATCTACCTAATCCTAATAAATCTTTAGGCCAACACTGGTTATCTGATGTTGATAGTTTGAATATCATTTGTTCTTATGCAGAATTAAGCCCAAAAGATATCGTCCTTGAAGTTGGGCCCGGTACCGGAACATTAACAGAAGTATTGTTGGCAACTGGTGCTAAAATTGTTGCTATTGAAATTGACCAAAAATTAGCCGACTCATTAAGAGTGAAGTTTGCTGGTCAAATTAATTCTAAACAGCTAGTGATTCTATCGGATGATATTAGGCAGTTCGATTTTGATTATTTCAAAAGTGACTACAAAATTGTTGCCAATGTGCCTTATTATCTAACAAGTTTTTTAATTCGAAGATTAACTGATGCTAAAAATAAACCGTTAGTTACTGTTTTATTAATCCAAAAAGAAGTTGCCGAAAGATTAACGGCTCTTCCAGGCGAAATGTCATTATTGTCTTTAAGTACTCAATTAAACTTTAGTATTATGGCTAAGGAAATATTACCAGCTTATTTATTTCTACCACCGCCAAAGGTTGATTCACAAATAGTGGTTTTAGAAAAATATCAGACAGTTATGTTTAATGATATTGATTATCAAAAGTTAATTAAATTTATGGCCTTAGCTTTTAATCAAAAACGTAAAAAATTGATCAATAGCTTGAATAGTCAATTCGCTCGGCAGAATATTTTAAATACTTTATTAACTTTAAATTTAAGACAGGATATTAGACCACAAGATTTATCGCTAGACAATTGGCATAAGCTTTATTTATTTTTAGCTAAAATGTGATATAATTATATAAGATGGGGCTGATTTTTAAGCTCGACGTTGGACTTTATCAGTTATATCGGCAGGTCGCTTGTCAGCGTATAGACAAAATTTAGTAATTGCAGATCGTAAGACTACAATTGCAGACTTGTTAAGTTCTTTCGGTAACTTTTTGTTACCACAGACTTCTCCAGTCGCAATCACTGTTTAGATTCATAAACAGTAATGCTATATCTGACATCAGATAAGGTAATAGTGTTTTATATCATCTGATTGCCCGGTTATATTTGTTTCAATATAAACGTTAAGATTAGAGACTAGACTATTGAAACTTCGTCTATTTAAGGTTTGATAGTTGAATATAATAAGTAGACTAAACCTGTAGAAGAATAACAAAGATAAACTGACGGACGTGGGGGTAGTACCCACCAGCTCCACCATAAAGGACTTTCGGTTAAACCGGAAGTTTTTTTTAGTTAATTCAGTAAAAGTATTAACCTGGTATATATTTTTATTAATTGTATTGATTCAGTCGATAACGACGGAAAATGGACCACTTAGTCGGTTGAGGTATTCTTTAATGACTTAATTAGTTGTATACTTAACAATATGAAGAGTAATGTCAAGTGGATGGCAATGGTGATCATTATTGTATTTATTGGTATTGTTTCGGTTTTGATTTATAGACATTCGATTTCAAGTAAGCCAGTATCTATATCAACTGATTTGGTAAATAACTCAATTGTTTTAACTAAGTATAATAGCAAGGTTGGTAATTATTTGACGGATGAAAAGGGTAACACTCTGTATCAATACAATAGAGATAAAACTGGGTATAGTAGTTGTTATGGGGCTTGCTTAGTTGCTTGGCCAGCTTATGAGGTTAGTGTTTTACCAAATAAATTACCAAAAGATATTGGTTATATTAAACGAAGTGATACGGGATATTATCAGTATACTTTTCAAGGATTACCACTGTATTATTATTTATCTGACCACAATGGTCAGATAGACGGCAATTTGGTTGCTGGTTTTTATGTTGCTAAACCTTAGTAGTTGTGTTTATTTATTTTGACAAATTGAATAAAAATTGTTAGAATATCAAGATTGTTATAGATGATACCTCGGGTTCGATGATTAAAGTATTAATACTCGATTTTTCATTACGACAATTGAGTTAATATTTTAAACAGAAAGTCTAATATGTATCAATCCAGAAGTAATTTTAGTGTTAAAAAAAGATTTAACACTAACCAAAGAAATAAAAAATATAATAAAAAAACAATCGATCCCGCTAAATTCATTAAACCAGCTAAAATTTCTTTAGTTGAAGATGAAATTATTACTAATCAGTTTAATGATTTTAATGTTACCGATCTAATTAAATTAAATCTTACCGAACAAGGATATAAAACGCCCACTCCTATCCAAGATCAGGCGATTCCTTTAGCGCTTAATGGTAAAGATATTATTGGAATAGCTAGTACTGGTACCGGTAAAACTGCCGCTTTTGCTATACCAGTGATCAATTGTTTAATGAATGATAAAAATGCTAAAGCTTTGATTGTAGCACCAACTCGTGAATTGGCTGAACAAATTCAAAATGAATGTCGTACTATTGGCCGAAATAGTGGTCTTTTAGGAGCTTTGTTAATCGGTGGAACACCCATGAGGCCACAGTTAAGAGACTTATCAGCTAATCCTAATATTGTTATTGGGACACCAGGTCGTATTCTAGATCATGCTAAGAGAGGCACTCTATTACTAAAAGATTTTAACCTAATAGTATTAGATGAAGTAGATAGAATGTTTGATATGGGTTTTATTGAAGATGTTAAATATATTTTACAATCTTTAAAATCAGACAGACAATCCTTCTTCTTTTCCGCTACGCTAGATTATAAAGTTAAAACACTACTAGAAACATTTTCTTCAAATTTTGTTGTTATATCACTTAAAAAAAGTGAATCTAGTGATAATGTCGCTCAAGACGTTGTTAATTACAGGTCAAGAGAAGATAAAATAACTAAGTTACATGATTTATTAATTCATCCAACTACAACCAAAGTTTTAGTTTTTGATGATACCAAACGAAGAGTCGAAGAATTAGGTGAAGAACTTATTAGTCGAGGTTTCAGTGCCGATACTTTGCACGGTGGTAAAAGCCAAGCTCAAAGACAAAAAGCTCTAAATCGTTTTAAGAATAATGATGTTAAAATTTTGGTTGCTACCGATGTAGCATCTAGAGGTATTGACGTTGCGGATATAACTCACGTTATCAACTATAGTGTTCCAGAAAGTTATGAAAGTTATATCCATCGTGTTGGACGTGCTGGTAGGGCTGGTAAAGCTGGTTATGCTTTAACTTTTGTTGCCGATAAATATTGATTATATCTTAGCCTTTTTTGGTTTTTTAATTTCTTTTCTTCCTTTGTCTTTAGCCATAGTAGTACTCCTTATGTTTAATATTAAGGTTTTTACACTTATTTTTCAAGATTGTTGCACGAAATACTTTGTATTTTCAAAAAGTATGGTATAGTACTTCTTACTAGATAAAGCTGCTAAGTAACGTTTTGTTAGGTTTCTAGATTAAATTAAGTATAAGTGTCTTCGGAGAGCAGCTAACTGGTTTGCCAGATTACTCCAAGCGATAAATAGGAGTTATATTAATGGCAAATAAACTTTTTGTAGGTTCTCTATCATGGAATACTACTGACGATAGTTTGCGAGATTTTTTTACAAAGGCTGGTAAAGTAGTATCGGCATCAGTAATCGTAGATAGAGATAGCAACCGATCTAAAGGATTTGGTTTTGTCGAAATGGAATCAGATGACGATGCTAAAAAAGCAATTGAACAGTTAAATGGTCAAGAACTTGATGGTCGTGCTATAGCTGTTTCAGAAGCTCGTCCAAGAGAAGACAAGCCTCGCTCATTTAATAATGGCGGCGGTGATCGAAGAGACAATCGAAGCAATAATCGATATTAGGTTTTCAAAAATCTATTATAAAAATGAGCGAATTAAACCTCGCTCATTTTTATTTTAAATTTACTGTCGGATTTTTTATGGGGTTGTAACTCAGTTGGTTAGAGTGCAGCATTCACATTGCTGAAGTCGGGGGTTCAAATCCCTTCAACCCCACCAAAGTATTTGTATAAGAAATAATTAACTTGAGTACATGACTTGAAAGATGGATCTTGTGAGTGATTCTAGAGGCGTATTTGTCGACGTGATATACATCGGAAATGAAAGAAATAGATATTGACAATGACTAACATCTTGCCTAATATTACTATCAGTAAACAGGCATCTAAAAGAATGGTCAAATGGGGAAGTGGATTTGAAACAGGTTGGTATATGCCCGGGCCGTTTGATCCAGAATTGCGGGACGAGGAAGAAGATAGACAGGCCCTTTCTGCTCCTGAGTTTTACGAATTACTTGAGAAGTTATCGGTTATGGTACCTAATAGTATTGCTAACGTACCGGATTCTATTGAATCACAAGACAAAACGGTTGATTCAGATGAGGGTGTTGCAATATGTTAGGTGAAGCTGTTATCTCTGGTCTATTGGACCGGTAGCGATGCTTCTTGGTAGGGTTAGGAATAGTAATATCAGCTAGTTGTTTTGACCTTTGAGATCGGCAGTAAATCTACCAATGATTCGATAGGTAATTTCTAATTCTTTCTTAAGTTTGTTGTTTTCTAAAATTAAATTCTTATTGTTATCTACTCCGCCTTGTTTTAATTAGCCATAGATAGTTCCAGAATTAATCTCATACTGACGAGCTAATTCACTAACTGACCTTCCTTTATTCCTAACTTTATCTAATACTTCGGCTTTTACACTAATATTAATAACCCTAAAGTTTTCATTATTAGTTTAATTAATTGTACTAGCTAGCTTAGTGCAATGTGCTTATTTTTATAAGTCCAGGACAGTGCTGTTGTGATCATCAACCGGGAATCACAAGACCTCCAGAATATGCTCCCTCACAAGTAGTAATTGTTGGTTCACTGATGTATTTCCGCAATGTTGTGAGAATTGAGCAAGCCTTGGACTCATTGGTAGGGTCTGTGGTGTGGCCAATATTAACGTTCTGGTATGGGCTAGATTGTTTTAATAACTATAGGAATTTGAAGAGCAACTAAAAGCTAAAAAAGTGGCGTTTAGGTATTTAACTGATACAAGTGGTTTTTATAATAACAGATTTTTAAGTTATACTAAAAATATGACAATTGTATGGATAGCAGTCAAGATTATAGCTGTATTATGGATAATTATGATGGTATTTAACATTGTAATGGGAAGAAAAGGTTATTCGATCAGAGGAAAAATAAAAGTGCGTTGCCGCAAAGGGCATCATTTTGAAACCAGGTGGATTGGGAATAGCTTACTAAAAGGAATTAGACTTGGGCCAACAACAAGATACCAACTTTGTCCAAAATGTAGGCACTGGGCTATTATACATCCAATTTAAAGGCTAACACCTGAGTTTCGCAATTAGTGCTATGAATTTAACTTTTTTAGTAATGGTTTAAGGTT
>JAJZCO010000010.1 GCA_021846095.1 bacterium
TCAAACTTTGGCTTCTTTTACTTCCCAAGAACAAGCGGGTTTAATTACTACAAAACCATATAGTCTACCAAAGTTACCACAAGTAGTGGGTGTCATGCTGACTGGACAAGTCCAGAATAATTTGACTGGAGAAATGGTTGTATTGCCATTACGAAATGAAACTCTTCAATTTTGGACTATTGGTACTAACTATTTACCAGCTTTTAGTAATATTATTTTACCTAATCTAACGTTTTCTCCTTAAAAGATAAATCTAATAGCCAGTAGTATTTATTTATAGGGTGTTGGCAATGCATTTTCTTATTAAAAAATGATATATTGATATTAATGAAAAAAGGGAAGAAGTATTTGGTAGATTCTGCTATAGAGTCATTGTCGCCTAGATTATTATTAAGCATAACAGAGCAAATTAAGTATCCATTGTTACAAATTGCTCGATATGCTGAAAGTTCAGAGATTAAGGGTGATTATGACCCTACTTTTATTAAAACAATAGCGGAGTATAGTCTAAGTCTTATTGACGCCTATAATTTAGGTATCACGCTTAGTTTAGATGACACTCAAATAGATCTATTACCGGTGTCGATTTCAGCAATTTTGTATCGTACAGCCCAAAATTTAAAAGCAATTGCCAAGAATTATGGCGTTTCATTACAGCTTGATATAGATGGGCGGTATAATCCGGTCTTAACTCATGAAGTTGGATTACAAGCTTCGCTAGTGAGTCTTGGTATGGCATTAATTGAAGCATTGCCAAGTTTAGACAATCAACAATTAAAACTACATTTAGCTAGTCATCGCTGTCGTTATGGTATTGTTGCAGGTCTTTATGTTGATAATCAACATTTTTCAAGCGATACTTTAAAACACGGTCGAAGATTATATGGTAAGGTTAAACAACCGATGACTGATTTAAATTACTCCTCTTCGGCTGGAATTTTTATTGCGGATAGTATTTTAAATGCCCTAGATCTAAAATTAAAAGTTTCTCATCATCATAAACTTTATGGTTTAGGTGTGATATTACCGCCAACTTCTCAACTTGAATTAATAACTACATGAAACATAAGCCAAATCTATTACTGATAGAGCCCGATAAAATATTGGCGGATATTTATCGATCAGCTTTAGTCAAAAATCAATATAATGTGGTGATAGTATCTAATGCTCAGGCTGGTATCTATGCGGTTGATAAATTATTGCCTGATTTAATTATTTTAGAACTTCAATTAACTAAACATTCTGGAGTTGAATTTTTGTATGAATTGCGTAGTTATAGTGAATGGCAAAATATTCCAGTTATAATTTTATCGATGGTAAATTTTAGTGAATTTAAAAATAGTAGTAATATCTTGTTCAATAATTTAAAAGTTAAAGCTTATTATCATAAATTAACTACCTCAGTTAGTGAGTTATTAGAGATAATACAAAATAACATTGCAGTGGTATGATCAAAGATTATAAAAGTCGAGCGATAATTTTATCAAGAATCAATTATGGTGAGTCCGATCGAATTTTGACACTTTTAACTGAAGATTTTGGTAAGGTCAAGGTTATTGCAAAAGGTATCAGAAATCAAAAAAGTAAATTAGCGTCTTGTGTTGAACTTTTTAGTTTAAGTCAGATAATGTTTCGTCCAGGCAGAAATGAGATTGGGCGGTTAATTGGAGGAGAGTTAAAAGTTTTTTTTGATCAAATTCTATTAGATATTGATCGAGTTCAAATGGGGTATCGTTTGTTAAAGGTATTAGATCGAGGTACCGAGGATAAGACAGATAATGAATATTTTTTAATCATGCTTCAAACGTTAACTGCACTTAATAATTTAAAGTTAGATTTAAATTTGATAAACGGTTGGTTCTATGGTCAAATGCTGGTTTTAGCTGGTTATAAACCTAATTTAATCACCACTTTATCTGGGGATAAATTAGATGAAAAAAAGAATTATGATTTTGATTTTGACAATTTTACTTTTTATTGTTCAGATAAATCAAACGACTATTCAGTCAACGATATAAAATTTCTACGCCTTATGTTTAGTGTAAATAATCCTACAATACTAGGACAAGTCGAAGGTAGTTCGGATTTAATGTTTAAATTATTGCCAATGATTCAGACTATGTTCTCTCACTATATTCGAGTATAATACTTTAATATGGCGGAAGTTACCTTAGATGAAATTGTTAGTTTAGCGAAACGACGTGGTTTTATTTTTCCAGGGTCCGATATTTATGGTGGGCTTAGTGGAACTTGGGATTATGGTCCTTTGGGAATAATGCTAAAACGTAATTTAATTAATTTATGGTGGAAATTTTTTATTGACCAACGCGATGATATATATCCCATGGATGCCGCAATTTTAATGAATTCTAAAGTCTGGCAGGCTAGTGGACATGTCGAGACTTTTACGGATCCTTTAGTAGAATGTCAGATATGTCATGCTCGATTTAGGGCCGATAAAATAGATCTTGGCAAGTGTCCTTCATGTGGTCAAAAAGATACTTTTAGGGAACCACAGAATTTTAACTTAATGTTTAAAACCAATATCGGACCAACTTCTGAGGATGCGTCTAGTTTGGTCTATTTACGACCTGAAACTGCCCAGGGTATTTTTACTAATTTTAAAAATGTCGTCGATACTTTTTACCCGTCTATTCCTTTCGGTATAGGTCAATCAGGAAAAGCTTTTAGAAATGAAATCAGTCCAAGAGATTTTATTTTTCGATCTAGGGAATTTGAACAATTAGAAATCGAGTACTTTATTAATCCGAAGGACTGGCAAAAAAATTTCGATATGTGGTTGCAATTAATTAGAGAATGGTGTCAATTACTTGGATTGTCATCTGATATGATTGTAGAGCATGAGATTGATCAAGCTGATCGAGCACATTATTCAAAGCGAACCGTAGATTTTGAATTTAAATTTCCGATTGGCCAAGAAGAACTGTTGGGATTGGCTTATCGAACAGATTTCGATTTAAAAAATATTGAAAGAGTTAGTAAAAAATCAATGATATATCATCCCAAAGATGGTAGTGAACCTTTTGTCCCTCATGTTATAGAACCGAGTTTTGGAGTCGAGAGAGCAATTATGGCAATTTTATCATCAGCCTATCAAACAGACAAAGTTAATGACGAGAATAGAATCTTTCTTAAATTACCTAACTATTTAGCACCATATTTAGTAGTTGTTAGTCCACTCGTTAAAAATAAGGTAGAATTATTAGATAAAGCACAAGTAGTTTTTCGGTTATTGAAAGCAGAATTTGGGGCAGTAATGTGGGACGACAACGGTAATATTGGTAAACGTTACCGTCGAGCTGATGAAATCGGTGTACCGTACTGTATAACAATTGATTTTGATACATTAGATAACGATACCGTGACAATTAGAGATCGTGACACGACTGAACAAAGACGGGTAGCGATTTCTGAACTTATTTCACAAATAGCGATAATATAAAATAACTTTTAATACGATATAAGGACAATTAAATAGTGACTCAGGATCAAGCTTTGAAAATCATGGAAAGCGGAGTAAATGTTTTTTTAACTGGTGCCCCGGGGGCAGGTAAAACATATACTCTCAATAAATTTATCTCCCAGATTGAAAAATCTGGTAAAAGAGTTGCAATTACGGCATCAACTGGTATAGCTGCCACCCATATTGGGGGGCTGACGATTCATTCATGGTCTGGCATTGGCATTAAAGACGAGTTGACTAAGGATGATAAGGCCTATATCTCGGCCAGTGAATCTCTTCGTCATCGATTCCGTTCGACTGACGTCTTGATTATCGACGAGATATCTATGTTACATGGTTTCAGATTAGATTTAGTTAATGAGGTGGCTTGTTTGTTAAGGGATAGCCAACAGCCATTTGGTGGTATTCAGGTTATTTTGGTGGGTGACTTTTTTCAATTGCCACCAATTAGCCAGGGCAGTGACGATATGATTGATTTTCTTTATAATTCAAAATCATGGCATGAGCTCGATTTGCACATTTGTTATTTAACAGAGCAACATCGTCAAGCCCAGAATGATGGCTTACTATCTTTTTTAGATGCAATGAGGAATAATACAGTTTCGGATAGTCAGTTAGAACTTATTAAATCGCGGATCGGATTAGCAAAAAAATCTGACAAGGTAATTACAAAACTTTATTCCCATAATTTTGATGTCGATTCGGTTAATAAACGTCAATTAGAACAACTAGATGGTAAGATGTATAGTTTTACGGCTAAAACTACTGGTCAAAAATATAAGGTAGAACAATTATTGAAGAATATTTTATCTCCCAAAGAATTAGATTTAAAAATTAACGCTGAAGTTATGTTTGTAGTTAATAATTTTTCTGAGGGATACGTTAATGGAAGTCGCGGTAGGGTAGTTGGGTTTAATACAGAACAACCAGTCGTTAAACTTGAAAATGGTCGGGAAGTTAGAGTTAGTCGTCATAAATGGACTCTACAAGAAGATGGTGAAATCATAGCTCAGGTTGAACAAATGCCTTTACGTCTGGCATGGGCAATAACGATTCACAAAAGTCAGGGAATGAGCTTGGATGCAGCTGAAATTGATTTAAGTCGAGCATTTACACCAGGAATGGGTTATGTGGCTATTTCAAGGGTCAAATCATTGGATGGACTGTATTTAACTGGATTGAATAATATGGCATTAGTCTTAAATCCTAAGATATATGATTTAGATTTTAGTTTAAAACAATTTTCGCTGTTGTTGACTAATCAATTCGATCCCGATACGGACGATTTGGTAAAGACAATTAGTCAAAATAGAAAACTTATTAATCAGGAGTTATTCCAGCTATTGTTACAATGGAGATCTGAAATTAGCCAAAATGATGATGATATTGTTTTTAATATTCCTGATTCTATTTTAGAAATAGTAGCCGCCCTCAAACCAATTAATATTCTTCAGCTGAGTAGTTTACCAGGCTGGGGTAAACGAATGATTAAAAAATATGGCCAGCAAGTGGTTGGTATTATAAAAGAATATCAAATCAAGTCATTTCAAAATAGTTAATATAAATTTGAGTTCGGGTGTATGATGAGTCTATGGCTGTAAAGGTTTCAAAACAAAATGTCTATGCATTTATTGACAGTCAAAATTTGAATATTAGTATTCAAAAAATGGGTTGGAAAATTGATTGGCGAAAATTCAGAAAGTTTTTAGCTGTTAAATATAATGTTTCGAAAGCATATTTATTTATTGGTTATATGGTTGAAAATGAAAATCTATACGAATATATGCATGACCTAGGTTATTTAGTGGTCTTAAAACCAACAGTAGATATTAAATTAAACACAGAAGAAGCAGTTGATTCAAATTTGGAAAACGTATTATCTGTTGTTGATACTCCAGATCAAAAAAGCACTATTAAAGGCAATATTGATGCTGATCTAGTCTTATATGCCATGAAAGAGTTTAATAATTACGATCAAGCAGTAATTGTTTCAGGAGATGGTGATTTTTATGGTCTGATTGAGTATCTGATGAATCAAAATAAACTGAAAGCATTAATGGCCCCAAATTGGATGTACTCATCACTACTAAAGCCATTCGAGAAGTTTATAGTCCGACTTGATTTAGAACGAAAATCTCTAGCTTATAAAGATAATCTTCGCCGGCATTTTAAACGGTCTAGTAAATAGTATTCCAAGTTTCATAAGTATCAAAAAATATATCTATTACAATAAAGTTTAAGCCGGGGTTTTATATTACAAGACAGAATATCGGTATATCTATTGAGTAATCAAATGTTGAGTAATCAAATTGACATAAGAACAATAATAGTGTATATTATGCATGTGTTATATAAAATAAAAAATATTCTTAATAAAGTTTTACTTTTACCAATGATACTAGCGTCAATGTTTGGTTTAATTGATTTACCAGGTCAAGCTATTAGAACCTATTCGTTCACTAAACCTAATTTGGTGGCTGTTCAGGCTTTTGCAACAAATGAGTTATATTTACGAGAAAGAGATGAGGTTGGTTATCATTACGTTAATTACACTACATCGTCTAGGGTTGCTAGTCGGGCGGGTCGGTTATAACTTGCTTGTGGATAAGTAGGTTCAATAATTATACTTGTGGACAAGTAGTGTAAGAAACACCACTATTTTTGATTATATGTATTGTAGTGGGTCGTCGTGGGTAGTATATTCAATTAAGTGGGTTATCGTGGGTAGTAGATAAATACCAACGTAAAAATAAAAACCACTAGGGAAAAAAATGATAACAGTCGACTATTTTGAACGAAGACTTGACGATAAGCGTAGGTTGACCATACCTACCGAGTTAAGAGCAGAGTTTAAAAGTGGTTATGTTATTACTAGAGGGTTCGATAAGTACTTACATCTATACTCAAAATCAGTATGGAATGAAGTAGTTGAACCAGAACTTCAAGGGCATATTCTTGACGAGAAGACGGCTAACTTGAATGTTAAATTTCGAATGGGTAAAAGTGAAGGATCTATCGATGATAAACAAGGTAGACTTTGCTTAGACCAACACCTACTAGATTACGCTGGCATTAAGCGTGACTTGGTAGCGGTAAAAGCTGGATTATACTGGCGAATATTACCGAAAGTGTAGTGTGCACTTTAACAATTCATCCAATTAACTAACAATTTCGAGATTAGCTAATCGGCAGTCAGTAAGTGGAAAAAAGGGTTACACTTTAAATACCCTGGTACATTTTTTAAAACACTTCCCAAAACTCCACCTCACAAAAGTCTCTCATTTTAATTCAAGTAGTTAGAAGTTTATAGATTTTTAAAATCTAATCATATCTTCTATGCATACGATTTGAATTAAGCTACAAAAACAAAAATTTTTAAAACAAACAACTGACTGCTGATTAGGTGATCTTGTAAAAATAAAAACAAGTAAAAATACACCAAAACGAAAAACCAAAATAATGTTATTAATTCATCAACCAGTTTTAGTGGATGGAGTAATCAAGGTTTTAAAACCTGAGAAAAATGATAGTTATTTAGATCTAACGGCCGGGTATGGCGGGCACGCTAATATAATTTTAGCTAGAACTAAAAATTATCGAGAATCAGTTTTAGTAGACCGTGATAAAACATCAACCGATTATTTGCATAATATATTTGCCGATAAGCCGCTGATGATAATAAATCAAGATTATTATCAGGCCTCGACAGATTTAATGAAGCAAAATAAAAAATTCGATATTATTTTGGTCGATCTTGGCGTATCATCACAGCACCTTAACGATCAGAGCAGAGGGTTTTCTTTTAAGGATAATGGTCCACTCGATATGAGAATGGATCAAAGTCAAAAATTATCAGCAATGGTAGTTGTTAATGATTATCCCGAAAAAGAGCTTGCTAGGATAATAAGTGAATATGGCGACGAGCCGAAGGCAAGATATATTGCTAAGCTAATTGTCAACAATCGCCCTATTCTAAATACTCAAGAATTGGCTAAATTATGCCTTAAAGCATGGCCAGGCAGGAGTAAGATTCATCCAGCAACTCGTACATTTCAAGCAATTAGAATAGAGGTTAATCAAGAATTAACGTTGCTTCAAAAAAGTTTACCAATTTGGTTTAATTTGTTAAAACCTGACGGTAGACTAGCTGTTATTAGTTTTCATAGCTTAGAAGACAGAATAACGAAACAGTTTTTTAAAGATAATAGCGGTGAACGTTATGATTCTGAATTAACACTTTTAACTAAAAAGCCGATAGTACCTGATCAAAATGAAATTGTTATCAATCCGCGATCTCGTAGTGCGAAATTACGAGCCGTAGTTAAAAATAAAAAAACAAAATAGAAAGGAGTAATTTCCATGCCTATACAGGTAAAAAGTAACTCCAGATCCTATAAAGTCGTCGTAAAGGTTTTATAGCGATTTAAGACTCCAGCCTTAATGATCACGAACATTGAGGCTGGAAAATAAAAAAAATAAGAAGAGAAAAATTCATGACATATTCAAGTAGTTTAGCAATCAATAGATCAAAATTTAACAGTATAAATCAAAACTCAGTTAGTTTTAGATCTACGGAAAAAATTATTGGACCGATATCTAATACAGTTATCTTAATTGTTTTAGCTTGTTTAATTGGGCTATTATATTTAACTCAAGTCACTAAAACAAATTCGTTTGGTTATAATATTAATAGTTTACAGCAACAACAAGCTCAATTAGTATCTCAGTATAATAATTTAGAAGTAGCATCAGCTCAACTGCAATCTGTTAACCGTGTTCAGAGTAGTTCAATAGCTCAAAGTATGACAACTATTACACCTAGTGCGACTTTGAAAAATTAATTAATGTTAACCCGATTGCCGTATAATTGAGTTAGATGATATCGTTAAACCAAGATAATCGAATTAAAATAATTTGGGGATTACTTTTAGTAGTTGTCATTATTTTTGTTGTCAGATTATTTTATCTACAGGTTATAAGATATAATTATTATAAAGAAGCGGCCTTAAGCGATCAATTAAAACAATATCAAATACCAGCCAGTAGGGGTATTATTGAAGCTTATGATAATGGCAAGGTTGTACCATTAGTTTTAAATCAAACTTTTTATATTTTGTATGTTAATCCGTCGATTATTACTAATATTAATAAAACAGCTAATGAAATCTATGCAGTTTTAGGTGGCAGTTTAAGCCATTATAAATATTTAATGAAATTTAAAAATTTACAGTATGTTGTTTTAAGTCATAAGATTACTCAGGCTCAAAATAAGAAGATATTATCACTTCATTTACCGGGAGTTGGTAGCCAGAATCAAGATTATAGAGTATACCCTGATGGTAGTTTAGCATCTCAATTGTTAGGTTTCGTTAATAACTCTGGTCAAGGAGTTTATGGGATTGAACAAGCCTTAAATAAACAGTTAGCGGGTACACCTGGTAGAGTTAAGGCCATCACGGACGCTAACGGTATACCATTAGCAGCAAATTCTAATAACATTGAAATAGCACCTAAGAACGGTGATAATATCGTTTTATCGATTAATATCGGTATTCAAAGTCAAGTAGAGCAAATTATAAAAAAAGAATATAGTGCTACGAAATCACAGGGTATTAATGCTCTTGTTATGGATCCATATAATGGTCAAGTTGTTGCTATGGCCAATTATCCTACTTACAATCCAACTAATTATCAAAGTGTAACTAATCCGAGTGTGTTTGATAATGGGACAGTCAGTGATGCAATTGAACCGGGTTCTATTATGAAGACCTTGACGACTCCAGCTGCTTTAAATCAAGGAGTGATTCAACCTAATACTACTTTTTACGACCCAGCTCATTGGGTAGTAGATGGTTTTAATATCCATGATATTTCAATAGATGGCGGACCACGAGTACAGAGTATAGCTAGTATTTTAGCTCTATCTTTGAATACTGGTGCAACTTGGATGTTAATGCAGATGGGTGGTGGTCAGATTGACGCAAAAGGAATAAATGCTTGGCATGACTATATGACTCAACATTTTCGATTGGGTCAATTAACGGGCATTGAACAAGGCTATGAATCGCCTGGTTACGTACCACCACCAAATATGAATGATCCTAGTATAGATCTACGATATGCTAATACCTCGTTCGGACAAGGTTTACTAGTGACACCGATACAGATGGCTGCGGCTCTTTCTAGCGTTCTAAATGGTGGGACATATTATCAACCAACCTTAGTGGCTGAGACGATAAATCCTAATACTGGCAAAACAACTATTCACCAACCTAAAATCGTTGAAAAAAATGTAGTGGCACCTAATGTTGGGCCGGAAATGGTTCCTTTACTAGAGAATGTGGTAAAGGCATATTTACAGGGAGGTTTTAGTTTTATGAAATTTAGTTCTAATTATATTGTCGGTGGTAAAACCGGGACGGCTCAGGTCGCTATGCCGACCGGAGGTTATTACAAAAATATTTACAATGGAACTTATATTGGTTTTGTTGGTGGAAATAAAGTGCAATACATTGTAGTGGTTTTTAATATTAAACCGAGTATTCCTGGTTATGCTGGTTCATTTGCTGGCCAACCAGTTTTTGCCGATATTGTTCACATGCTAATTAATGAAGGCTACGTTAGTCCAAAAAATTAGCAGGGTATTATTTAGTTATATTGTTGTTGTTTGGTATAATTTAATGAAAGAATTTAAATAAAAAAATGAATACAACTTTACATTTTGCACTAACCGTCCATTTTTTAATTCGTTTATTAGTTTTGACTTTTTTAAGTTTTAGTCTGACGATGCTTTTAACACCAGTTTATACTCATTTCGCATATCGTTATAAATGGTGGAAAAAACCACGTACTGAAGCATGGTCTGGAGGACAAGCTGTCGTTTATCAAAAACTACATGCCGAAAAACACAAACGACTTATTCCAACAATGGCGGGGTTGATTTTTGTTGTAGCAATTAGCATAGTTGTTATTGTTTATGATTTAAATCGAAGCGAAACCTGGTTACCGTTAGCTGGCTTAATTGGAGCTGGAGCAGTTGGAATGATTGATGATTTTATGAATATTAGAAGTAACGGTGGTATAGCTGGAATGCCGGCACGTTATAAATTTTTATTATATAGCTTAGTCTCTTTAATAGGGGGCTGGTGGTTCTATGAGAAACTTGGAGTTCATACTATCTTTATTCCTTATATCCACCATTTAAATATAGGCATATTAATTATCCCTTTATTCTGGCTAGTGGTGATAGCTACATCAAATGCAGTTAATATAAGTGATGGTTTGGATGGGTTGGCTGGTGGACTTTTAACCTCATCTTTTGCAGTTTATAGTGTTATATCGACAATTGAACACCGCTATTCATTAGCTATATTTTGTTTTATTATAGTCGGGGCTTTATTAAGTTATACGTGGTTTAATATTTACCCGGCGCGGTTTTATATGGGAGATGTGGGATCTTTTGCTCTTGGCACTGCTTTAGGAATTATAGCGATGCAAACTGATACGGTATATATTCTGCCTATTATCGGAATTGTTTACGTGGCAGAAACCGGCTCAGTGGTGATTAATCGTGTTTCAAAAAAACTTCGGCATGGCAAAAAAGTTTTCTTATCTTCTCCAATCCATCACCATTTTGAAGCAATTGGTTGGCCTGAAACCAAAGTTACAATGAGATTCTGGGTGATTGGACAAGTTGCAGCGGTCTTGGGTTTGGTGATTTTTTTAATTAATAGAGTTTAGTAGCCTAAAATGTCAACATTGCCAATTCGGCGAACTATTAATCATAAAATAACTAATCGTTCAAAAACAATTTTAAATAGTGCTACATTAAATATTCCACGTCGTCATAAACCGGATTACTGGTTATTAATTAGTACTATTACTTTAATGTTGGTCGGATTAATTGTGTTATATTCAATTGGGCCAGCTTTAGTAATTACTAATGGAGTTAATGCTAATTATTTTGCTATTAAACAGTTAATAGCTGTTTCTCTAGGATTAGTTGCTTTTTTTATAGCAACCCGTGTCCCATTGATTTGGTGGAAAACAACTTATAAGCCATTGTTGATTTTTGCCGCTTTAACAACTTTAGCGGCTATAGTTTTACCCGTTAATCCTAATTATCCAGCTCATCGTTGGGTCAGATTAGGTAGTTTTTCTTTTCAATCAGTCGAAGTCGTTAAATTTGCTGTTATTGTTTGGATAGCTGGATTTTTAGCTACTAAAATAAAACAAGGTTTAATTAAGAATGTTCGAGCAGTCTTTATCCCATTAGCAATCGCGTTGTTAGTCATGGGAGTTATTATTGTTGGTGTTCAAAGTGATTTAGGTTCTATGGGGGTAATTGTGGCCGTTATGACTGCTATGGCATATGTAGCCGGTTTACCACTCAAACGAATAGTATTAATAGCAATAGCTATTGCATTTCTGGCTGTTATTG